>JAURDB010000060.1 GCA_030828175.1 Flavobacteriales bacterium | reverse complement strand
GCTTTTGTACCTCAGCTCGGGGCTACTTTGATCACGCGCCGCGACGATATTTTTGATGTTGAAAAGAAGATCGAATATTTTTCGTCATACCAACCTGA
Source organism: Flavobacteriales bacterium (assembly GCA_030828175.1). Lineage (GTDB taxonomy): Bacteria > Bacteroidota > Bacteroidia > Flavobacteriales_D > Sanyastnellaceae > UBA8752. Next base: position 13,807 of record JAURDB010000060.1, on the reverse strand, counting down.
TGGACTTATGGTTCAGTTAATGGGCCACAACATGATGCGCAAGGACGGCGAGGCGCACCAGGCCGAGCGGCGCGCGATGTTTCCGACGGTCTCGCCGAAGACGGTGAAGGCGCACTGGACTGCGCTGTTCCAGGCCCATGCCGACCGCATCATCGATTTGGGCCCGGGTGGTGGAAAGCACGGCGGCCAATGTGTGGCCATGGGTACTCCGGAAGAAGTGGCACGGTCCGTGCAGTCAAGAACCGCTCCCTTTCTTCAGGAGCGCCTTCATTCTTCTAACACCTCCCATCCATGAGCTACACTGTGATCCCCACCCATCTCCTCATTGTCCTCTCATTTGTCGGCTTCTCTTCTTGCCGGGCTCAATCCGACGCCCCGCCAACAGAAGGACCCACCCTTGATTCCATCGCCGTGCAGAAGTCCGAATCGGAGTGGCGTGAAGAACTGCCCCATATGGCGTGCTTCGTGCTGCGTGAAAAAGGCACCGAACGCGCCTTCACCGGTGAATTCTGGGACCACCACGAGAAGGGTGTCTACAAATGTGCCGGTTGTGGCCTCGCGCTCTTCGATTCAGAACACAAATTCGAATCGGGCACCGGGTGGCCCAGCTTTTTTCAGCCTGCAGGAGCTACCTCCATCTTGGAGAAGGAGGACGACAGTTGGGGCATGAGGCGGGTCGAGGTTCTTTGCTCTTCGTGTGGCGGTCATTTGGGCCATGTTTTCGAGGACGGTCCCCGACCAACCGGCCTCCGCTACTGCATCAACTCTGCCGCCTTGAAGTTCGAATCCGACTCTGCGTCGGTACAGGGCGTGAAATACGACTGAACCGCATGAAAACAAGAAAGGCACCTGAGGGTGCCTTTCTTGTTTTCGTTTCACGAAAAGATCACTGACGGATGTCGAGTGTCAACCCCCGCATGTCGATCAGCTTGGGAACCAAGTTCATGGGGTCATCCTTGCTGGGCAACGGACGGGTCCTGCCATGCAGGTTGATGACGCCACTGATGTCGCCTTCTGTGGTGAGCTGCATCAGCAACAGCTTTCCATCGGGACCCGCAGCTGCCTGACGCATGTCCGGTGTAACGAACCAAGCGCCATTGCTTGTGTACAGTCGACCGCCGTTCTCGAATTCGGAGAAATCCATGAGGAATGCCGTCAGGGCATTCATGTAATTGTCCTCGTAACCGATGGTCACCCAGCTGTCGAACTTGAGCTCCGGAATGGACTGCACGTCCGAGCGCTGAAGTTCATTGGCCGAATTCGAACCCCGCTCATGCTGGTAAAAAGGTGCGGTGCTCTTGATTTCAAGAACGTCATCGCCGTCTCCGAAGATGGCATCCACCACATCGCCTTCCGCCTCCATTTGGGCATAGATCCGATAGGTCTTGCCCGGAACGAGTCCCTGGTTGTCAATCTCCTCCACCACAAGCTCTTTGAACTGGGCCTGTGAGCTCAATGTGCAGGCAACCAAGGCCAGACAAAGCGAAACGTACTTCAGCATGATAAAATCAATTGCGAATGATCAAGTTGCGGTCAAGCAAACGCCCTCCCATTCCGCGGCGGGAGAATCCTGCTCCTCGCCTTGGCAACACATAAGATACTGTGATTTCGTGGGTGTTCGGTGAAAGATTCCCAACAGAACCTGTCCCCGCATCGTAGGCGTAACCGACTTGTATGTCCATGAAAGCGGCTCCTGCCATCAACACAAGCGCATCTCCCTGGCGGAAACCCAAGCCACCCCAGTATCGATTCTGATAGAGCGCGCGGGCATGGAGATCCAGCTGTATGGGCGTGATCTCCGTAAACCTCATCATCAGCGCAGGCTGGATGACCCAATTGCCATCCATGGTGTAGTCATAGCGACCTGTCAATGCGTAGTGCCTCACTCCCCGGTTTCGTGAGTTGGTGGGTTCAGACTCCAACCCGAGCGGGGTTTGCAAGAGGTTGCTCACGGCCAGGCCGAATTGGTAATGCTGGCCAAAAACCATCAGACCAAAGCGCGAGTCAAAAGCAAACTGGCTCTCCACCGCACCTGTAATGGCCGGATCATCTGGATTCCAGAGCTGCAATTCTGATCCATCAAAACGGGTATTCCTTCCCATCAAACCGATGCCGAAGGCAACCGCATCCTGGTTGTTCAAATCGATGGTGTAGGTACCGGAAAGCTCCAGACCTGTCCTGCTGTAGGCTCCTCCCTGATCATCGCGTTCCACGGCAAAACCCACACCGAAGCGGTTGGGCAAACTGGAGGTCACGGTGACACTGCTCGTCGAAGGCGCACCGTGGAAACCGACCCACTGCTCTCTGTGGCTCAGTGACGCAAAGGTCCCCAACTCCGTGCCTGCAAAAGCAGGATTGGTCAGGAAGGGATTCTGAACGAATTGACTTTGTCTGGAAAGTTGCTGGGCAAACCCGGTCAACGCCATGGAAACCAAGACCGCACACAGAAGTGCACCGCGACCTTGCGCTCGGGAAAGGGGGGTGGCGTGCATGTTCATCAGTACTTGAGGGTTACGGTTCCCGTAATCGGTTGAGCTCCTGGCTCCACCTGGATCACGTAATAATAATCGCTTGCAGGCAGCAGGGCACCATTGAAGGTTCCATCCCACCAAGTCGTACCGGGCTTCGACCGGAAGATCAGCTGTCCCCATCGGTTGAACACTTCTACCTCACTTTGCGGGTAGAACTCCAATCCTCCTACGACCCAACGGTCGTTGATGCCATCGCCGTTGGGCGTGAGCGCATCTGCGATGAAGAGACAATCTTCTGTGGGTCCGACCGTGGCAAGGAAGCCCAGCGTGCATCCGATGTCGTCCGTTACGGTCACACTGTAAACGTCTTCTGGAAGTCCGATGGCCGTTGCAGTGGTCTGACCGGCCTCGTCGCTCCATTCATAGTGTATCGGCATTTGTCCTCCGGTCACGGCTGCTGTTGCCGTTCCGTCTCCTGTCTGCCAGCACGTCACCGGAGTCGTGAAAATCTCCACGAGCATGTCCGTCACGATATCTGCCTCCACCATGAAGCTGGAATCTGCTGTGCAGCCCGCGGTATCCGCTGCCGACACGAAGTACTCTCCCTCAAAAAGGTTCAGTACGTCGACTGCCCCACCTACGAATTCCCAGGCGGTTGCACCCGAGCCGCCCACGGTTCCAATGATGGCCACTCCGTCATCCATACCGGTGCAAGTGACATTCTGCACCGTGATGTCAAACAACAGCGGATCCGGTTCCGTGATCTCAACCGTCGCCGAGTCCAAACAGCCGTTCTCGTCACTGAGATAGAGCGGATATGTATTCGCACAAAGGTTCACGAGCCCACTCGGCACGACAGACGTCGAATCGCTGATGCTTCCGTTGTAAAGGGTCAACAACCCCGTTCCCCCTTCAAAGGCCACTTCTATTCCTCCGGTACAATCTCCACCGCAATCCGGGAATACGGTGGTTAGAATGTCCAGCTGGACGGGATCAGGTTCTGGAATGCTCACTTGCAAGCTGTCAATGCACCCCAACGTGTCCCCCACCACGAGCATCAAGGAATCCGGACCAAGATTGCCCAGGGTATCCGGGAGGCTGTAGAAAACAAACGGAGAAATCAACTGGAGATCTCCACTGCCCCCTACTCCATTGACCACCAAAACTCCATCTCCAGCGCCCGTGCATGAGATGGGCGTGATGCTCGGGATGATTTGAATCGGTGCAGGCTCCTCGACGGAAACCTCGATGAACTCGCTGGTACAACCAATGCTGTCTTGAACCAATACATCGTAGTTGCCCGCAGGAACATTGAAACACGCCCCGTCCCAACTTCCAGTGGGCAGCGGAACAAGTTGAGGGGTCAAAGGCCCCGTTCCTCCAATGGGGTCTCCCACACAGATTTGCCCACCCGCTCCTCCACTACAAGGCACATTGGAGACACTGACAGAAAAGTAAATCGTGTCGGGAGCCACGATGTCCAGCGTATCTGTTACCAGGCATTCATTTCCATCTTCTGTGATGTGGACATAAGACCCGGCGCATAGCTGACCCGAGATGACAGGGTTGCCGCCCAAATCCGTGGTCGTAATGGTGTAGGGCAACTGACCTCCGTTGATGTCAGCGAGAATGAGACCGTTGCAGTCTCCGGCGCAGGCTATGTCCGTGATGGCGTAATCCACCTGCAGTCCATCCGGCTCCTCGATCACCACGGGTTCACTGCTGGTACAGCCATTCTCATCGGTCAAATTGAAGGTGTAGGTCCCGCTGGGCAGTCCCGCTTGGTCAAAGTCGATGTCACCATTGAACTCGATGCTCACTTCCAGCTCCGGCACTTCGAACAACACGGACCCTGTTCCTCCCGCCGCCGAGGCATTGACGCTGGCGTCGCTGTATCCCGTGCAACTCACTTCCGTAGCGCTGACATCCAAGAAAAGCGGTTCCGGACAAGAAATGACAATGGCGGTGTCTGCCACGCAGCCCGCCGCATCCGTGGTCGTGATCACGTATTCTCCGTCACCCGCAAAGCACGAGAGTGGACCAAAGCAATCACTGGCATTGGCCTCCAAAATCAGGCCGAGGTCATTGGAAGCAAGCGTGGTCAAACCACCCGTACCTCCCGAAGCGGTGAAACAGATTTCAGCCTCGTCCACATCACCGCAAACGTTGTCCTGGGTCAGCGTCGCCTCCAAGACGATTTCATCGGGCGAGACAAAGGCGAATACGCCGGTGGTGTCCCGGCAAGTATTTGAAGAAAAGGCCACCGTTTGCGCCGTATCCACCAAGGCGACGAGGTAATTGCCCTCTGTAATCCCTTCAAAAACCGGATTCCCCCACTGCTGCTGTACCAAGATGGTGTCCGTGCTCGTCAGTTGGAGCAGGCTGTATTCCACAGTCGGATTGAAAGGAGAGGACGGGTCATTGGGTAAAACCTGAACGCTGGCCGTTTCTCCAAAACACTCAATGTCATCCAGTACCGTGTGCACCGGATCGTACATGGGGGTGCAGAAATCCTCCACGGAAACATAGCCATTGGTACATGACGTTGTCACGTTCGTGCCCAGCTGAAAAGCCACGCAAACCTGGAAAGAGAAAGACTCGCAGGTTGTGATCTGACCGATCAGCGCTCGACCGTTCTGCACAGTGGCGTGAATGGGATCTGCATTTGTGACCACCAATCCACCCTGCACCACTTGATCGGAGCAACTGTCGAATCCTTCGGGGAACATGCCCGCCGTTTCAAAAACCGTGGTACCTGGCAAGCCCTGCTCGACATGGCTGGTCCACCAGGTGTCGTACACAATCTGAGGATCGATTCCGATGAAGCCCGCATTGATGGTGTTCGCATTGTTGTAACCTCCGGGCACGAAAGCCGAAGTGTAGTTGTAGCAGCCGCAGGGAGCATCGTAACCGAAGCCAGGGATGATGGGGTTGCTCACGTCATCGGCCGCGGGACCGAGCATGATGTGGTCGTCCGAAGGCAAGACCGCATAGAGGCGATAGCGCCGCGAACCGGGAGGAACGTCTTCGAATCCATCGTACAAAATGGTATCCAACACCACATCCACCTCCAGGTCGAAATCGATTTGGGAATGGGATGGATTGCTGACCAGAACGCCCAAGGCGAAAAGGCTGAAAAGGAATATACGTGGTGCTCCCATGGCGATTGGTCCGGTACTTTGCGCCTCACTATTTTTCATGCAATGCCCTGAAAGGGTCGCGCAAATTAATGCAATTGAAGCCGGCAGTTCCCATAGGATTATCGCGCAGCGGTGAGATTCGGTTGCTTTTCGAGGATGATCGCTACTTGGCGGTATCGAAGCCAGCCGGTTTGCTCATGCACAAGACCGCCATTGATGCGCATGAAAAGGAAAACCTGAGGGACATCCTGCGGGAGGTGCGTCCTGGCAAACTCGATCCGGTGCACCGATTGGACAAACCCACCAGTGGAGTGGTTGTTTTTGGCAAGGATGCAGAAGCCATCAATGCGTGCAAGCAACAATTCGAATCGAGGGATACGGTCAAGGATTACTTGTGCATCGTGCGCGGACACGTGGACCACTCCGGCTGCATTGGCAAGCCACTTCCGAAGGGAATGGAAGGTCCTCCGAAGGTTGCCAGAACTTCATTCGACGCACTGGACAACTGTGAATTGCCCTACCCGGTTTCACGCTATTCCACGGCCCGATTCAGCTTGCTCCGTTGCACGCCTCACACGGGCAGATACCACCAGATTCGATTGCACATGCGGCATTTTCGCCACCCCATTCTCGGCGATTCGCAGCACGGCGACAAACCACAGAATCGGGCTTTTGCGTCGTATTCTGGTGCGTCCGGGTTGTGGTTGCATGCGGGTCGTTTTGCATTTTCGCACCCAGAAGGCGGACAGGTGAATTTGACCGCGGCCCTCCCCGATCGCTGGAAGTTCGTGGCGGACGCAACGGGCTGGGATCTGAGCCGGTTTAACGAGGACAATGGACAGCACATCCAGCCAGCATCGGCGAACGCATGATTTTTGGAAATGACCACAGGGACAAAACGGAGCATCCGGGAGCTTTCGCCGGATTTCCGCCCCCTCCTGCCCCCGACTACAAGCTGCCTTCCGCCTGGGCGGCCCATCCGGTCCACCACCCCATTCGACACTGGCCTTCTAGGGTGCCTTCCCTTCCCGTTTCACCGGAACAGCAGCCCCATCCCAATCCGGTACACACTTTTTACATCCATCCGACCACTTTTCGCGGCCTCGGTGTAGGTTGGAATGCGGCATGGAACGATGTCCAGATCAGCGCCATCACCGACGAGTGGCCCATGCGGCATCAGGCCAGCCTCTTCCGGGCAGTAGGACGCGTGACGGCACCCCGTTACCGACAAGCCCATCTTCGCACCTTTTTCCTTCGAGGAACGGACAGCCACGCCGCACTGGAATTGGCCTATTCTGACGTCCGAAGGGCGTTCTTGCATTTCCTGCAGGCATTGGACGACCGCACCGGCATCATCATTGCCGGGCACAGCCAAGGCTCTTATCACGGGTGGCGCATCCTGCAGGAATTCTTCGACGGTTCAGCCCTTCAACCGCGCTTGGTCGCGGCCTATCTGCCCGGATACCCCATTCCCGGGGACAGCCTCCACGACATCCCCTTCGCCGACCGGGAAGCCCATGTCGGTGCCGTACATGGCTGGATGACCTTTTCCGAGTCATTCGTTCCCGAATTCCATGCCACCCACATGCAAGGTGTAAGGATGGTCCACCCCATTCTCTGGACGCCTGAGGAGGGACAATGGAATCACTGGGACGCCCACGAGGGAATCGTTACCCGGAAGTTCAAACTCAGGCACAAGGGCGCGCTATCAGGCGCATTGCAGGATGGAATGCTCTGGATCAAACCGCTGCGGGTACTGGGCGCCGGAATGTTCGCCATGAAGAATTGGCATGTTGCCGATTACAACCTGTTCTGGGACAACATCCGGGTCAATCTGGAGAAACAGGTGGAACTGTTCCGGTTTGCGCGTCAGCGCGATGCTGAATTGCCCGGAAAATCGTAAATTACTTTCATGTTCTCGTTTCTCGTCGGGGGGGTGTTGCGAAAGGTCCTCTCCACCCTTTTCGTCCTTTTCTTCGGATTGCACTTTCTTTTCTCTCAGGATACAGTGCAGGCAACCTGGGCGGGAACCTTGTCCGGAAGCCAGGTAGGAAGCTTTCAAATTACCGCCGGTTGCACGTTGGAATCATTCGACATCAGTCTGGCCATCGTGGCGCCCGGGAGCAACTGGGCCGGTGACATGGCGCTGGCCATTACGGCCCCCAATGGCAATCGCATTGAAGTAGGCGGGTACAATACGGGATTCGGATATGTGGATGCCGGCGGGTGGCCAAGTGGCTGGAATACCACAGCGGACGGGACGTTCACTGCCACCATTGGGAACCTCACACAATATGACCTCTCCGGTTCGGGATGTTGGCTCATCGAGGTGATGAACGCGTGGACCAGCGGAGCCGCCAGTGACTACAGCATGGTTCTCGATCTCAATGGATTGTGCACGGAGGGGGATTCGGAAGGATGCACCGATCCTGCAGCATTGAATTACGACGCATGTGCCTTGTTGGACGACGGCAGTTGCACCTATCCCCCGCTCTCGGCCGGATTCGACTGGACTTCCACCTGTGGATTGCCGCTCACTGCCAACTTCTCTGATCAAAGCATGGGCAATGCTGTGACCTTTGATTGGTCCTTTGAAGGGGGAACACCGGCCACGAGTTCAGAAGAGAACCCCGAGGTCGTTTGGGATACCCCGGGCACCTATGACATTGTGTTGACTGTGGGCGACGGTGCGGGCGGCACCTCCACGAACATGGGCACCTTGGATGTGGGTGAGAATCTGCACCGTCTGGAAATCGACATCACACCGGACGGATTTCCCCAAGAAACCTCCTTTGCCGTTTTGACGGAAACGGGCGACACCCTTTACTCAGGTGGCGCCGAAGGCATGGACGCCTGCGTTCCTGATGGGTGCATCTCAGTCTGGTTGCTCGATGCGGGTGCCGACGGCTTCTCCATTGGAGGCACCTACCAGATCCGATACGATGGCAACATCCTGCGGGATGGTGAGCACTTCGATGCCGCGCAACTCACCTTGGCCGGATGCCCGCAAGGCAGTGGCTGTGATGACCCCATTGTACTCGATGTCCCTACGGAAGGCGGGGCTCAATCGCTCTTGGCTCCCATGGCCAGTTCCTGGTACTTCCTGCAGGTGGACACCACAGGGCAATTCCGATTCTCCACCTGCGGACTTACGGGATGCGACACCCGCATCCACCTGTATGATTACTGCGACATGGCGGTGTTCGCGACTTCGTCAGAGGCATTCATCACCATGTCCGACGACGACTGTGGTCTGCAGAGTGAGGTCACCCCTGTGCTGATTGCGGGCCAGACCATCTTCATCCACGTGGAGGGCGACGGCGACTGCAACAGCGGAGCCGACGGCGTGCCCTTCGAAGCGGAATACCTCGGTGGAATTCCCGGATGCATGAACATCGAGGCGTGCAACTACCTGCCCATCGCCACCAGCCCTGACACCTGCTACCTGGCGGGCGACCCGGAGTGTCCCAACATCGGCCCCGACCTCATCATCAATGGCCCCCGCGCATACAGCACGCTGGAGATGACCCTCGAAAACAACAGCGATGCCTGCATGATTGCCGAAGGCTGCATTCAGGGATATGGCACCCGAGAAATCGTGCGTTTCGACACGGAAATCGCCAACATCGGAACGGAGGATTACTTCATCGGGGCACCCTCTGCCCAGCCCGACCAGTTCGAATGGGACGCCTGCCACAACCATTACCACTACGAAGGATATGCAGAGTATGCACTGTTCGACGACAGTGGCTCACCGCTGCCGACCATAGGGTTCAAAAATGGATTCTGCGTGCTGGACCTCGGCAGCTGTAACTACGGCGGTGGACCTCAGAAGTACACCTGCTCCAACATGGGCATCACGGCCGGCTGTCAAGACATTTATTCCCGGTTCCTGGATTGTCAATGGGTGGACATCACCGACCTGCCTGCGGGAGACTACACCCTGGTCATCCGTGTGAATTGGGACTACAGCCCGGACGCCAATGGCAGTTACGAGTTGAACTACGCCAACAACGCCGTGGCCGTCTGCTTCTCCTTTGAGCGCGACGCCAGTGGAACGGCCGTGAACTTTGCGAAATACGAGGACTGTGCGGTCCCTGTCGATTGCCTCGGGCATCCCTTTGGTGCCGAAGAGCCGGATTGCGCGGGGAACTGTCCGGGATTCCTGGTGAAAGGAGACTTGGATCAGGATGGGGAAGTTGATGCCGATGACCCCCTGCTGTATGCTGACCTCTTGATCGACGGAGCCACGAGCTCCGCTCCCTGCGTGGACCTGAATGGCGACGGAGCATTGAGCATCACCGACGTAGCCTTGGCTGCTGACTGCGCACACTATGGCCACAATCACCTGGGAGACAACGGTGTGGAAGACCATTGCGATTGGAATGGTCCATTGTTGGTGCCGGGCGAGCAAGTCGACTTCACGCTGTCCCTGCTGCACGAGGACTCCAGCTTTGTGGATCTCTATGTCCAGAATCCGCAGACCTGGTTGAGCGGATGGTCCGTGCAATTGACCGGAGCCACCTTCACGGAAATTGAACCCCTTTTCGACACCACCGGCTTTCAGCATTACTTCCACCTGTCTGCCTCAGGGCTCGCCTTCGGAGTCGCATTGGAAGACAGCCTCATCCACAAGAGCACGCTGCCTCAGCCGTTGGTGCGTTTGCACTTCTCGGATGCCCCGGAGGACATCTGCCTTTTGGATGCCGCCGAAGTGACCAACCAGGATCGGCACAACGTGGCCGCCACGGCTCTGGGATGCGTCACGCCGGGAACTTTCTGTCTGGGAGACGTAAACGACAATGGCATCCGCGACGTAGGTGACCTCTTGGTTGCGCTCGGCGTGTTCGGATGCAACACCGAATGCGGACCGGCCGACGTGGACGAAGACGGCATCGTTGGCGTCAATGATCTGCTGATCATGCTCGGTCTCTTCGGAGATCCTTGTCAATAATCGAAGGCGCCGCCGCTTGGATTCGGCCCGGCAGCCTTTCAGGGTGGGCTACCTTTGGGGAGCTCCATTGAAACGCGCATGGAAACACCGCAGCCCAAAGACACCCGGAAGGCCGCCGCGACACAGTCCGGCCACCCCATCCGCATCGTCACCGCCGCCTCCCTTTTTGACGGCCACGACGCCGCCATCAACATCATGCGCCGCATCCTGCAGCGCTCGGGTTGCGAAATCATCCATTTGGGACACGACCGCTCGGTAGACGAGGTCGTGAACTGTGCCATCGAAGAAGATGCACAGGCCATCGCCATGACCTCCTATCAGGGGGGACACATGGAGTACTTCAAATACATGAAGGACCTGCTCGATGAGCGGGGCGCCGGCCACATCCGCATTTTCGGCGGAGGGGGTGGAACCATTCTTCCCACGGAGATCGCGGAACTCCAGGAATACGGAATCGAGCGCATTTACCACCCTGACGACGGTCGTGAGCTGGGCCTGCAAGGCATGATTGACGACGTCATCCATCGCTGTGACTTCCCGGTGGTGGGGCAACCCTCCGGGGAAGCCGATCGCCTGACCGACAAAAATCCGGGGGATTTGGCCAGGCTCATCACCGCGGCGGAGGTGGGCGCAGATGCCTATGCTGGAATCCTCGACGGCATCCGTTCGGCTGGGGCCGAAGCAAAGGTTCCCGTTTTGGGCATCACCGGCACGGGGGGAGCAGGGAAAAGCTCCCTTGTCGACGAGCTGGTCCGTCGTTTCCTGTTGGACTTTGAGGACAAGCGAATGGCCATCGTATCGGTGGACCCCTCCAAGCGAAAGACAGGCGGAGCCCTGCTCGGCGATCGCATCCGCATGAATGCCATCGCTTCGGAGCGGGTGTACATGCGCTCCCTCGCCACGCGCCAGAGCAACCTGGCCCTCAGCCGTCACGTGGGAGACGCTTTGCACATCCTGAAAGCCGCTGGTTTCGATCTCATCGTGCTCGAGACCTCGGGCATCGGGCAAAGCGATACGGAGATCATGGACCACAGCGATGTGGCCCTGTACGTGATGACGCCCGAATTCGGGGCAGCCACGCAGCTCGAGAAAATCGACATGCTTGACTTCGCCGATGTCGTCGCCATCAACAAGTTCGACAAGCGAGGAGGCGCCGATGCCCTGCGCGATGTGCGCAAGCAATACAAACGCAACCACGAATTGTGGGATGCGGCGGACGACGGCCTTCCCATCTTCGGCACCATCGCCTCGCAGTTCAACGACCCTGGAACCCACCGCCTGTACCGCACGCTCATGAACGCGTTGGCTGAGAAAACCGGTGCAGGGCTGTCGAGCACTTTTGGCGCCGAGGCCGGAGAGAGCGAAAAGGTCCACGTCATACCGCCCAAGCGGACGCGCTACCTGAGCGAAATCGCGGATGGCATTCGCGCTTACAACGATTGGGCGGAGTCACAGGCGCGGACAGCGGGCAAGTTGCAAGCCCTGCGCGTGGCCCGTCAAGAAGTGGACGATGCCGCAGCAGATGGCGTCCTGGCCCGCCGAGAGGAGGCATTGGGCCGCGAGCTGGACCCCAAAAACCTGCACTGGCTCGAACAATGGCCGACGGAAGCGGACCGCTATCGGCAAGCTGACTATGTGTTTGAGGTGCGCGGCAAGGAAATCCGCATTCCCACCACCACGAAGAGCCTGAGCCACCAGGACATCCCCAAGGTGAGCGTACCCCGACTGGAGGGATGGCGAGACCTGCTGCGCTGGGGCCTGCAGGAAAATGTGCCGGGGGCCTTCCCCTTCACGGCAGGCATCTATCCCTTCAAGCGCCAGGGTGAAGACCCCACGCGCATGTTCGCTGGAGAGGGGGGTCCCGAGCGAACGAACCGACGCTTCCATTATGTCTCGGGCGACATGCCGGCCAAGCGGCTTTCTACCGCCTTTGACTCGGTGACACTGTACGGCCGCGACCCCGACCTCCGGCCCGACATCCATGGCAAGGTGGGCAACTCCGGAGTCAGCGTGAGTTCATTGGACGACGCCAAGCGACTCTACAGCGGGTTTGACCTCTGCGACCCGTCCACGAGTGTTTCGATGACCATCAATGGACCGGCGCCGATGGTATTGGCCTTCTTCCTGAACGCGGCCATCGACCAGCGCTGCGAGAAGTACATCCGCGAGCACGGCCTCGAATCCAAGGTGGAGTCTGTCTTGAAGGCCCGTTGGGATGACCGCGGGTTGGCACGTCCGGTTTACCGCGGAGAACTGCCCGAAGGCAACGACGGATTGGGCTTGCTGCTGCTGGGCTGCACAGGAGACGAGGTGTTGGATGCGAAAACGTATGCGACGCTGGCAGCCGAGGCATTGTCGCAGGTGCGCGGCACGGTGCAGGCCGACATCCTCAAGGAAGACCAGGCGCAGAACACCTGCATCTTCTCCACGCCCTTTGCGCTCAAACTCATGGGCGACGTGCAGCAGTACTACATCGACCACGGCGTTCGCAACCACTACTCCGTGTCCATCTCGGGCTACCACATCGCCGAGGCAGGGGCCAACCCCATCACGCAACTCGCGCTGACGCTCGCCAACGGGTTCACCTACGTGGAATACTACCGCAGCCGAGGCATGGACATCAACAAGTTCGCACCGAACCTGTCGTTCTTTTTCTCCAACGGGCTTGACCCTGAATACACGGTCATCGGCCGGGTGGCCCGCCGCATTTGGGCGGTCACGATGCGCGACATGTACGGGGCCGACGAGCGCAGTCAGAAGCTCAAGTACCACATTCAGACGAGCGGACGCAGCCTTCACGCGCAGGAGATCGACTTCAACGACATCCGAACGACCTTGCAGGCGCTGCTGGCGATTCAAGACAACGCCAACTCCCTGCACACCAACGCCTACGACGAGGCCATCACCACCCCCACCGAAGAATCGGTGCGCCGCGCCCTGGCGATTCAGCTCATCGTCAACAAGGAGAGCGGCTGGACCAAGACGGAGAACCCGATGCAAGGTGCGTTCATCGTGGACGAACTGACCGACCTCGTGGAGGAAGCCGTGCTTCAGGAATTCGAGGCGATTTCCCGGCGTGGCGGTGTGCTCGGGGCCATGGAGACCATGTACCAGCGAGGCAAGATTCAGGACGAATCGATGTATTACGAGCACCTCAAGCACGACGGCACGCTGCCGATCATCGGCGTGAACACCTTCCAGAACCCCAACGCCGCCGCTTTTGACGAATCGGCGGCCGACGA
>JAURDB010000005.1 GCA_030828175.1 Flavobacteriales bacterium | reverse complement strand
GTCGACCAGGGCTACCTCACCGAGGAGATGGTCGACCTCGAATGGCTGCGCTGGCTCTACACCGCGCTGACCCGCGCCCAAGAGGAGGCCCACCTCCTCAACTTCCACCCCCGCTTCCTCGCCACCCCCACCGACGAATAGAAACCGCATTTCGTCGGACATTCGACAAGCGCGCAGGTATGTCCGTGCGGTGTGTGAAGGATTGAGGGCTGGCGTTGGGAGCGGTGGTGGACCTCGTGGGGCGGGGAGTTGAGGGGGTGGCGTAGTTTGGGGGCATGAGTTTGGAGGTGTTCCTTTCGTTTTTTGAGGCGATGCCGGCCTGGCAGAAGCTGGGGTGGATCGTCGTGTGCATGTCGGCCAACCTCATCGTGGAATCGGTGCGGCCGTTGTTTCGCGGCGGGTTCCGCAGTTGGAAGCACACCCGCACCAACCTGACTTTTCTGGCCACCACCATGGTGATCAACGTGGCCTTCGGGGCGGCGGCCGTGGGGCTGTTCGAATGGACGGCGGCGACCGGGTTCGGCTTGTTGCATTGGGTGGCCATGCCGCTGTGGCTGCAGCTGCTGGTGACGGTGATGACGCTGGACCTCATTGCCCAGTACACCGTCCACTACCTGCTGCACAACTGGAAGTGGATGTGGCGGCTGCACATGGTGCACCACAGCGACACCCACGTGGACGTGACGACCGGGACGCGCCACCACCCCATCGACTTCGTGTGCCGCGAGACCTTTGCGCTCATCGGCGTGATCGTGACCGGGGCGCCGGTGGCGTTCTATGGGTTCTACCGCATCGTGACCGTCTTCTTCACCTACTGGAACCACAGCAACGTGTCGCTGCCGCTGGGGCTGGACAAGGCGCTCGGCTGGATCGTGGTGACGCCCAACCTCCACAAGTTCCACCACCACCACGAGGTGCCGTGGACGGACCGCAACTACGGCAACGTGTTGAGCATCTGGGACCGGCTGTTCGGGACGTTCGTGTATGGCGACACAGCCGACGTGGTCTACGGATTGGACATCACCGATCCCGCGCAGAGCGACAACCTGAAGTACCAGATGGGGCTGCCGTTCAACCGGAGCGTGCCGACGTCCTCGACCGCTTCACCCGCAGCACGCTCCAGACGCTGAACGCGGCAGACTGAACGCCGACGAGCAACGTGGAAGGCAGCGTGGGAAGCCGCGTGGGGACCGGCGCCTGCGGAGAGGGCGGGCGAAGAAGTCAAGCATCCGTGGAGGTGAACCGGCGTCGAAACGGGTGTTCCCCCAACCAGATTACAGCGACGAAAAAAAGGTAAAAGCCCAAAAAGGCCGGCCTTCCGGGAGTGTCCTCAGGCCGAAGCCACCCCCCTTGCATGAGCCCCCACAAGGCCAAACGAAAAACGCCCGTTGCCACCGCGGCGGCGATGAAAACAGACAGAATAAAGACGGAGGATGGTCTCCTGGTCCTTCGCGGGTGCATGGTAACCTGAAAGTACCGACTGCCGTACAGGTCTGACATGACGGAAATCACCCACCAGCGATGACAATGGTCAGCACTTGGTAAATCCGCAAAGACAAGATGATTCCCACAAGACGCCCCTTGTATTTTAGTGGCATGTTGACACCCACTCACCCACTCCGATTTGGTTTGGCTTTGTGCTTGATGTGGACTGGGCTTTGCACTTCGGCCCAAGATCCGACGACACAGTTCCAGATTTTCGGGCATGTCACGAGCGCGGTAGAACAAGAAAACAATGAACGCTTCAGCGATTTCAGTCTGGGCGAGCACGATTTCTTCGTCCAGAGCAAAATCACCCCGCGCATTTCGTTTCTCAGCGAAACGGTTGTGGCGCCATTGAACGTAGCAGGTCACGGCATGACCGACTTCAAGGTGAGCATCGAACGCGCCCGTTTGAAATTCCAGCACCGTGAGTGGTTCTCCGTGATCATTGGAAAGATGCATTCCCCGGTGAATTACTGGAACGACGTCTACCACCACGGCCGCCTCTTCTTCCCCACAATCGACCGACCGCGGTCCTTCGGAAGCGTGGTTCCCATCCACACCTTGGGCCTGCGTTTGCAAGGCCAGAACATCGGTGCGCTCAACTTCGGATACGACCTGGTAGTCGGAAACGGGATGAGCTCAAACGATGTTTCGGACGGTTCGTTGCAGAAGTCCTTCACGGCAGCGGTTCACATCAAGCCCGAGGAGCGCATGCGCATTGGCATCAGCGCCTACCGCGATCAGATTGCCGCAAACTCAGTGGGGGCTCATTCCGGCCATTCGAGCACCTTCCACTACATGATGGGAAGCCCCAATTGGTATCCGGTCGACCTGGATTTTGAACTCTACTGCTTCAGCCTTTATCGGAAATCCAGCAAATGGGAGACCTTGCTGGAAACAAGCTGGAACCGCAGTGGCCTCAGTGATTCCAATGACCCGGAATTGGTGGGTGGACTCGATTCCTTGGGAACTTCCAACAACTACACCTTTTTCCTTTTTGCCGGAAAGACCATCGGCAAGAAAAAGCGGGACCAGATCTATGGCCTGGTGGACTTGACCGACTTTGAAGAAAGGGACCTGCACATCAAATCCAACCAGCTGATGAAGTTTGGGGTGGGATGGGCCCGGGAATTCAGCCCCTTGGTCAACATTCGGGCGCAGGTGGAACGATACACCGGCAATGAAGGGTTTGAGATCCCCAAGGACGACAAATGGGAGCTGAAGGTCCGCGTTGCTTACTGTCTTTATTGATCGCCATGAGACAGATTTTACTCTTCCTCCTTTTGGCGGGCGGACCCTTCCTGTGGGGACAGGAAGGCATCCCCATCGGGAAAGGACTGGACGCGAAACCCCTCACGTCCAAACAGCTCAAAGAAGTGTTTCTGGGCAACCGTTCCATCTGGAACAACGGTAACCCCGTGACCGTGGTCTTGACATCGAGCCATTCAGAAGGCTTCGCGAAAACCGCAGAATGGGCCCTCAATGCTGATGCATTCGATTATCAGAAGCATTGGCTCTCCCTGGTTTTCCAAGGCCGTACCAATGCCCCCGTCTTTCTCAGCACAGAGCAGGCTGTCATCGATTATGTGCAGAACCACGATGGCGCCATCGGCTTGTTGTTTGAAGCCAAACCTCCAGAAGAGTTGGTGGTGTCGCTGCAATGAAATTCCTCAACTCTCTCATTGCCCGCATATGGGGGCCATTCGGATTGATGGCCGCTTCATTGCTTGTACTGGTCGGGGTCTACATTCCGCGCCAGCAGGCATTGACGTTGAGGGAGTTTCAATCCGCTGAATTGGAGGAATTGGTGAAGTCCATGGCCATCAACATCAGCGTGGCCGGCAAATACGATGACTGGTCCCGGCTCAGCGAAATTTTTGGCAACATCAGCAAAAGGCCGAGCTTGGATTTTGCCGCTTTGGTGCTGGAATCCGGAGGTACCGAGTCACTGGTGGCATCCAATCCTCCCAATGTGACCTTGGCCGATGTCCGCCGCACAGAGGGGAGTCCACTGCTCGTCAGCGCCCCATTCGAAGGAGGACTGTTCAAAGGACGCGTCATCATCCACGGTTCAGAGCAATATCTCGAGCGTGAACTGTCACGTCTGAATTTCCCCCTGCAAGTGGGCATGGGCCTCATTGTTCTTGCCGTCATCACCCTGTACTTCTTTTTGGCCAGGCGTGTGTCCCGACCCCTGAGGGCAGTAAGGGAAGTCGCCGAAAACATCCGCAGTGGTGACCTGGCCACCCCGGTAGAAGGAAACGCCAGCATCTGGGAGTTGCACTCATTGAGTCTCGCCCTCGAACGCCTCCGCAGTGGCTTGCTGGAGCAACGACAGGCCAATGATGCCCTGACGCGAGGAATGGAAAACGAGATCCAACGACAGACCAAGGACCTCAGAAAAACATTGGACGAGCTACAGGACAGCCGAAACCTCTTTGGAAGCATCATCGAAAGCGCCCTCGATGCCATGGTCATCGCCGATGGCAAAAGCCGCATCGTGGAATGGAACAACAGAGCCGAGGAAATCTTCGGCTGGAGCCGTGAAGAGGCTTTGGGTCAAACCCTGAGCAAGCTCATCATACCCCAAGTCCACCGCGATGGACATGAGAAGGGAATGGCGCACTATCACGCAACCGGACATGGACCGGTCCTGAACAAGCTCTTCCAGACCAGGGCGCTGCGAAGGGACGGCGAAGAGTTCGACATCGAATTGTACATCACTTCAGTGCAGATAGGCAACGAAGAGGTTTTCTCCAGTTTTATCCGGGACATCACGGAATCCAAGCAGATGAGCGAGGACCTGGAGCGGCAGCGCGAGCTCAATTCAGAGCTCCTCAACGGTCTGCCCATGCTGATCAGCCTAAAAGACAAAGACCTGCGGTACACCTTCGTCAACGACCAGGCCTTGCAGACCTTGGATCAGGACCGATCGAACATGATCGGAAAGCAAGAGTGCGAAGTCTTTGACACCTATTGGGTGGATGCGTCCATGGCCATGGACCGTGCCGTGTGGAATGGGGAAAAAGTGGCCCCCGTCGAAAACACCTTGGAGCGAGGCGGCAAGACTGTGCATTACCTCATCGGTAGATACCTGATTTCCGTGGGGAAAGAGCAGCCCACATCGTATTTGCTCACATACGGATTTGACATTTCCCAACTCAAGGTCATTCAAGAAAAACTCGAAAATGCCCTCAGCGCCAAGGACGAATTCCTCGCGACCATCAGCCACGAAATCCGCACGCCCTTGCACAGCATCATCGTACTGGCCGAATTGCTGAATGAGCAATCCCGCTCGGACGAACACGAAGAATTCGCAGACAACATTCGAACCAGTTCCCGCCACCTGCTCGGACTGGTGAACGACATCCTCGACTTTTCCAAGGCCAGTGCCCAACGACTCGAACTGACACAGGAGCCCTTGAACATGGAGCAGTTCACGCACAGTCTGAAGCGCCTGGAAACGGGAACGAAGACCGAAGAAGTGGCCTTTGTAAAGTCCGTGGAAGGGTGCGCAGGCATTACCGTCCTTGCCGACCGCGTCCGTTTGAACCAAATCCTACAGAACCTCCTTTCGAACGCATTCAAATTCACCGAAAAGGGAGAAGTCCGGCTGAAAGTATCGGGGCAACAGATCGGTGAGCGATTTGCCATGGAATGGGAGGTGTCGGACACCGGCATCGGCATCTCTCAAGATGACCAGAAAAAGGTATTGGGTGCATTTGAGCAGGCCCATTCGGGCATCGCCAGAAAATTTGGCGGAACCGGGCTTGGGCTCGGCATCGTCAACAAATTGCTCCACCTCATGGGCAGCAACCTGGAGATGGAGAGCACCCTGGGCGAAGGCACCACATTCCGGTTCAACATTTCATTCCCCTTGGAGCAAAGCAACCTTGAAGCTGAAGAAATGGAGGGGAACCACCCGAGTGAATGGGCGGTCATCCGCATGTTGTACGTCGAAGACATGCTGCCCAACCAAATGGTGATGAAGGCCATGTGTCGACCGTGGAACGTAGACCTGACCATCGCGTCATCGGGCCAGGAAGCCATCGATTTGTGCGCATCACAAGCTTTCGACCTGATCCTGATGGACATCCAAATGCCGGAGATGGACGGGATTGAAACGCTGAAGAAACTCCGCGAGAACGGACACCTCAATGCTTCGACGCCCATCCATGCATTTACGGCACATGCAGGCACCGAGAGCCGGGAACGCTTCATCGAAATGGGCTTCGCAGGGGTACTGACCAAGCCCTTGACCCCAGACGAACTCGAGGTCTTTTTACACAGTCATCTTCATGAGCAGCGTCAAAACTGAATTCTCCCCTGACTACTTCCGCGCCATATTCGGTGACGATCGCACAGAATGGCTGGCCTTCAAAGAGGTCAATGTGAGGACCTTCTCGCAAGGTTTGGATCGGTTGCGCACGGCAATCGAGTCGGGCGAGATGGATGTGGTTTCCGAAGTTCGCCATGCAATGGGCCCCTCTCTGAAACAATGGGGCACCGTCACACTGGAAGCCCGGATGATGGCTTTGAATTCAGACAACCTGACGGCGGAGTGGCCCGGAATCGATGACGAGTTAAAGGACCTCATTTCCGCTTTGGAAGGGCTGAAATAAAAAGGGGGCCGAAGCCCCCTTTCGTTTGATTTGCTGACGGAACAACCCCTCAGGCCATGCGGGCTTTGAGGTCGCCATCAATGGCATCGAGGAACTCCTCGGTGGTCAGCCAATGGTCGTCGGTCATGTCCTTGCCGTGAATCAGCAACGCCAGGTCCTTGGTCATGCGACCGCTCTCTACCACGTCGATGCACACCTGCTCCAAGGTTTGGGCAAAAGTGCGCAGGGCGTCATTGCCGTCGAGCTTGCCCCGGAAGTCGAGTCCACGGGTCCAGGCGAAGATGCTCGCAATGGGATTGGTGGACGTCTTCTTTCCCTGCTGGTGCTGGCGGTAGTGACGGGTCACCGTTCCGTGGGCTGCCTCAGCCTCCATGGTCTTTCCATCGGGCGTCACCAGTGTGGAAGTCATCAGTCCGAGTGAACCGAAGCCCTGGGCCACCGTATCGGACTGCACGTCTCCGTCGTAGTTCTTGCACGCCCAGACGAATCCGCCGTTCCACTTCATGGCCGCCGCGACCATGTCGTCGATCAAGCGGTGCTCATAGGTGATGCCGGCCGCCTCGAACTGCGCCTTGAATTCGTTGTCGAACACCTCCTGGAAGATGTCCTTGAACCGGCCGTCGTAGGCCTTCAGGATGGTGTTCTTCGTGGAGAGATACAAGGGCCATCCCTTGGCGAGTGCCTGGTTCATGCAGCTGCGCGCAAAGCCGTAAATGCTCTCGTCGGTGTTGTACATGCTCATGGCCACACCGCCATCGCCCTCGAAGTTGTAGACCTCCCATTCGGTCGGCTCCCCTCCTCCTTCCGGGATGAAGGTCATGGTCAGCTTGCCCTTGCCTTTGATCACGGCATCGGTCGCCTTGTACTGATCGCCGAACGCGTGACGCCCGATGCAGATCGGCTGCGTCCATCCCGGCACCAGGCGCGGAACGTTCTTCATGATGATGGGCTCGCGGAATACCGTGCCACCGATGATGTTGCGCAGCGTTCCATTGGGAGAGCGCCACATCTTCTTCAACCCGAACTCCTCCACGCGTTGCTCGTCCGGCGTGATCGTGGCACACTTGATGCCCACGCTGTGCTTCTTGATGGCCTCGGCGGCATCGACGGTAATCTGGTCGTCGGTCTCGTCGCGCTTCTCGATACCGAGGTCGTAGTAGAGCAACTCGATGTCGAGATACGGCAGAATGAGCCGGTCCTTGATGAATTGCCAGATGATGCGGGTCATCTCATCGCCATCGAGCTCGACGACCGGGTTGTGGACCTTGATCTTTTCCATGTCTCATATAGGTATGTGCCTGCCCTTTGTGTAGAGCGGACGGGGCGCGAAAGTACTGCCGAGCCGAAGGGCCGGTCAAATCGTGTCCTAAATACACCGATGGGGTGCGCCCCCAATCAGGCGAGCTCGCGGTCGCTGAAGTAGAAGCTGCCTTCGATGGCAGCGTTCTCGTCGCTGTCGCTGCCATGCACGGCGTTGGCGGCAATGCTCTCGGCGAAGTCAGCGCGAATGGTTCCGGGTGCAGCCTCGGCGGGATTGGTAGCACCGATCAGCGTGCGGAAATCAGCCACGGCGTTGTCCTTCTCGAGGATGGCGGCCACAATGGGACCGCTGCTCATGTACTCGGTGAGCTCACCAAAGAAGGGACGCTCACTGTGTACAGCATAGAAAGCCTGCGCGTCTGCGAGAGAAAGCCGGGTCCACTTCATCGCCTTGATGGTGAATCCTGCTTCGATGATGCGGTCGATGATCTTGCCGGTGTGGCCAGCGCCGGTAGCATCCGGCTTGATCATGGTAAAGGTGCGGTTGGTCGCCATGGGGCAGTGTTCTTTTTGAGCGTACTCTTTCAACGCGGGTGCAAAAATAGAGTTTTCTACCACAGCAATGCAGGGAACAACGCCCTCCCTCTCCTCGCCATTGAAGGCCCTTCGATGGGGTCAATCCCATGCGTGTGCTGTCCCGGAAATGTGCCCCCCCTCAAGCTCACGGATTCACAAGGAAATCCGTCCCGTCGCCTTCAGAAGTCATCCAATCTGCCAAAACAAATTCCCGACCGGACATAATATCCTGTATAACTAAAGCCTAACAAGCAATACGCGCCCGATGATTAACGCCTGGCACAAATTGATTTGTTTGTGCCCTAAACCACCTATTTAGATAACCAAAGAGCATAAAGATGAGTCCAGCACCCAATAATCCTTTATCGCTCTTCCTCACCATGACACAAATAGAGCGAGGTTTTTTGTAATTCACAGCCAATTGTTCATAGCCTTCCCCGCGCGCATATTTTCGATTCAACCAAGATTGAATGCGCTCTGCTGCCTCCCAAGTCGTGCATGTCGTGATGCTCATCACAGCATGCCACACCTTCACAGCATTATCTCAGGATGTTGTCTATACTCCCCCCATTCAGGTCGGCGACACCGCCTCAGGTAGCGTTACGCTGAACTGGCCGGAGTCTATTGAGCTACCGGCGGAAGTCTCCTTCATGGTGATGGGAAATGATCCTTTTGACCTCGGCTCATTGACCTGTTGCTCACTGGAGCTTTCCCATGAATCTTACGGCATGACGGCGGGAGCCACAGGCATGATAGGCGGGACAACGGTGTTGTCCTGGTCCTTGATCGCCCACCAATTTCCAGCCGGGGATTTCCAAGTGGAGTGCCTTCGAGGAGGGGAGGCAATCCAATCGGTTCAATTTGTCATGGCCCCTTTCATCACTCCGGAAATGCCGGCCATCAGCATCGCAACAGCTGAAGAGACTCCTGGTAGTGGATCTGGCCCTATCGGGTCTTATGGAGGCAACGCCATGCCCTACATCTCCGCGAACAACTGCCCCTCTTGGCTCAACCTCTCCGGGAGTGTACAGGCGAATGAAGTCACCCTTCAAGCCTCGCCGAGTTACAACGAATACGGTTCGGGGTCTTGCCAATACCAGGCCAATTTCTCAGGACTCACCACACCCGTCCTGGGCAACTTGGAATATGACGTCGCCCCTGTCGATGACCCCACTTACATCTCTGTGTACAGTTCCACGAGCGGCCTCTCATACTATTCCGAAGACACGACCGCTCAGGGCACATCGCCAGTGGCGTCTACGAGCCTCGGCCCGAATGAACCCTGCACGTTCAGCCTGTATATCAGCGACAGTGACTCCATCGACTTCATCAACATCAGCTCCCCCCTTTCAGGATCCTTGACCGGGGGCATCACATACGATCACCCCCAATACCCGAGTTACGCCTACACCTACACCCCCGATCCCGGTTTTACAGGCTCCGTCTCCATGGAAGTCTCCTATTCGGACATCCTTGGAAACGACGGTGTACTCTTTATCGAACTGACTTACGTGCCGAGCCATGTTTTCCAACCTGCGGAAGGCACCGACCTCGACATCGTCATCAACGAGGACGAAAGTGACACGTTGGATTTCATCGCCCGGGATGAGCAAGGCCTGCTGCCTCCGCTCGCAGGTGAGGACATCAAGCAAGGGCAATTGCTTTTCCATTACCAATACCTGCAATCGAACATGACCGGCTGGAATCCCGAAGATTTCTACAACCCGAACAATGAGGGCATCTACGACCCCTACTCCTACTCCTACAACTTCACCAACAATCTTTTCGCCAACGATTACTCGAGCAATTCCGCCGCTCAGGTCTACGGTTACTTCAGGCCTCAGGAAACAGGTGAATACACTTTCAGCGTCACCTCAGGATGGGGGTGCAACCTCTTGATCGGTGGTGACACCGTTTTGACCAGTGCTACGGGCATGGGAGTGCATGGGGAATTGACCGGCACCTTCAACATGTCCGCGGGAGAAATCTACCCCATACGACTGCGTTCGTGGAGGTTTGGTTCGTCAGGCACCCTCTCGATGAATTGGAAAAAACCCTCCGATACAGAATGGGGCATGGACGTTGACGAGGTCTCTGCTGGTCGCCACTTCCCCACACCCAGCGGAGCCGGCTACTGCTACATCTCGAACTTCCAGATGGGCAACCAGTACCTGATGGACTTCACCTTGAATTGCACAAGCGAAGCCAACACACACACCGCCGGTCAGCCCGAATTCTTCGAAGTCGACATCATGAACAGGGCCACGCAGTGGATCGGCACCAGCCAGCCCACCCGTGTTTCCATGAATGGCCCCTTATCTGCATTGGAAAAAGACACCGCAGGATTCTCAGCAGAGGGAACCACACAATCGATGACCGTGGAAATGGACTGGCTGGGGTCAGCCAGCGTCCCCTGTCCATACTCAGAAACCGACCCTTTCTTGTGCGAATTGTGCAATATGGCCAACCCCTATGGCTCTTACAACGCATCCGAATGCACGTTTTTCGGAGGAACACCCTTTGATCCATCAGGGAATCCCAGCTACCCCAGTGACATTGAATTGAAATTGTGTTCTCCCGATGGGACATGCCACACAGTGGGAGGCCACGTCAGCAGGGGCCAGTTCGTGAGGGAAAGCTACTCCGCAAATGATTTCTATTCCGGCGGAGACACAGGTACGGAATGCCCCTTCTCCTATGACCCCTACCTCTGTGAACTCTGTGACATGGCCAATCCTTCTGGCATGTACAACGAATACGACTGTTCTCTCTTTGGAGGATACCCATACAGTTCAGGGGATCCCGGTTATTGTGACTTCGCCAACCCGAACTACGACTATTACCTGTGTGACATCTGTGATGGCTCCAGCCCATATTTTGACCCATACTATTGCGAATACTACGGTGGCACTGTTTTCAATATTTCAGGATCCAACCATGACCCCTACGGACCCGGCCTGACCTATCCGTTGAATGGAGGCATCCCCATTTTGGAGTACGCCTGGAACAGCAGCCAATTGGTGGACCTCGGATTTGACTTTGATTTTTACGGGGACACCTACAATCAAATCACCGTGAGCAGCAACGGCTTGATTTACTTTGGATCTGTGCCTTATTATGAATCCGGGTGTTGCTCAGGAAGCCTATTGCCTGCCGTAACCCCAGCGCCCTCCATCCATTTGTTTCATACAGAATTGTTTGAGACCAGTTGGAATGGCGGAGGAATCTATTTTGAAACTTACGGAACAGCACCAAATAGAGATTTTGTTGTTAGTTATTACAATATTCCAGATTACTGGAGTTTTGAATCATGTAATGCACAGGTGATCCTGAGAGAGTCAGACGGAAGCATCGAACTCTACCACGGAGGATTCAACTCCCCTGCATACAGCGGCATCACAGTGGGATTGAATGCCGGAGACGGCATCCATGCAGATTTCGATGAGGCATTCAATGCAGCCTACATGACCGCACCCACAACGTTCATTTGGACATTGGAAGCGCCTTCTTCCTCCGCCCCCCATCCATGGCCGACATCTTGGAACCAGAGTGAATCCGGCACATACACCCACACTGTTGACCTCCCAGAGGCACTGTCCGGTTCCGGTTCCGGTTGGTCATTGATCACCACCAACACGCATGAATCCGGCCAAGCAGCAGATTTCGCTGTTGCTGCATCCATGTCGGGGCTTACACCTCAGAGTCCTTCCCTCACCATACACCCGGTGAACGACCCCTTCACTGCGGACTTCATCCTCGAAGGCGCACAAGGCACGCCAGCTCCGGTCACCGTAACCCAAAATGGTGGAACGGCCGTGACCTTCCTGACCACTGCGGTAGAGCGCGACACGGTCCTCATTTCGATTGCAGGGTCCGATGCTGATGTCTTGGATACGTACACCTTGACAGGTCAACCTACCCAAGGAACGGCCACCTTGGAAGTCACCCCCGCCGCGGCATTGGAAAGCCAGGAATACGCAGCGGAATTGCCCGCCATGGGCGCCGCCCTTGAGGCAGAATTCATGGCTGAAGGGACATTGGACAGCGTGACCGTCTCCATGAACTGGAATGAGACCCCTGATGTGGTGCCGGCCAACCTCTCACTCCATCTGATCGCGCCTGACGGCAACACCACCAAGTTGGGAGGGCCCAAGTTGGGAGGTCCACAAGTGGACTACATCATCACGACAGAATTGACCAGCCCTGCGCCGACCTACCCACTGGACCAAGGCTTGCTGAGTACAGTCTCGAACTGCGATGATTGCACGGAAGTCCTGCAATTGGGCTTTGCGTTCCCTTTCTACGAAGACATGGTCAACGAGATTACCGTTTCATCCAATGGACTGGTATACATGGGCACCGGAACGTACGGCAGCGGCTGCTGCTCAGGATGGAGCTTACCCAGCAGTCAAGGGCCTTCGATTCACTTGGCCCACTCAGACCTGAACCCCCTCAGTCAAGGCGATGTGAGGTACCACACCGTGGGAACCGAACCGAACCGGACCTTCGTCCTGAGTTTTGAAAATGTTGTCACTTTCGGCGCCACCACCCTGGTGGACGGCCAACTCCTGCTCCATGAGGCCGATGGCCGCATCGAATTGTACCATGGCGGCATCCCACCTGGAAACTACCACACCTTCACCATGGGGATCAATGCGGGCGATGGTGTGAGGGCCTCTTACGACCCGGCTTTCCATCTGACCAGCAGCACATCTTCCGCCCATTTCGAATGGGAACCCACCCTCGATAATTTCCTATCGGGCCCCAATGGATGGCCATACAGCTGGACCGGGAATGCACCAGGGAATTACCTCCACACCAAAGCGATCAGTGGCCTCAGCGGCACCGGAGCGTGGAGCGTGAAGCTCGAGCACGAATTCGACGCTTCGGCGGCACTTCCCGTTGACCTCAGCGTGACATTCCATGGCTTGAACAAACCGATGACGGCTTTGGCCACCTACATCGGTACTGACGGCCTTGACGAGGCCGACACCTTGAAGGTCCAAGCCTCAGACCTGCAAGGCAACACGGCCCAATTGGCCATGCCCATTCAAATCCTCAAAGTCAACGATGGCGATGCCACGTTCAGCCCGGAATCCAGCTTGTTGACCTATGAAGAGGACGCCACATTCGCATTCAGCTTGGAAGTCGAGGACTTGGATGGCCTGTCCACCGATCTCGGATTGTGGTCAGATTCCAGCCTCGTCGCCCCCGCATTCTATGCTGCCGGCGGAACGTGTGCGGATTTCACCGCATCGTCAGAAAATGGGGTCTTGACCGTTTCCTGCAATTGCACAGCACCGGCAAACCTGTCTGAAGGGTATCACCCGGAATTCACCGGGCCTTTTGGCTTTGAAGTGCACATCACCGATGACCAAGGCTTCGAAAACACCGGCTCCTACCTCGTAGAATTCAGCCCCGTTCCGGACCCCACTTCTTTTGAACTCCTGGCGCCCTTCGATGGCGGTACGCTTCTCTCCGATACCAACGCAGTGTCCGCACTGACAGGAAGCACTCCGGCCCTGATGCTGGCGGGCACGGAAGACCAAGACCTGACCTTCGAATTGTTCATCGTGGACCACGATGGACAGAGCCTGCCCCCCTTCGGCAACTCCACCCCACAGCCCGTCACGGCGAGCTGCTCCCAAGCGACGGTCGACATCATGGAGCTCGGCCTCTCCGGAACCATCATGACCAACGGAAGCCAACCCGGCAAATTCCTCCTTTTGACGGTCGACCCTTTCGAAAACGTCAACGGCTCCATTCAAGTACTCGTGACGTCCACCGATCGGTTCGGCGTCGAGGTCACCCTGCCCCTCCACATCGATCTGACACCGGTCAACGACCCGGTGTCACTGAGCTTGGTCCACAACGGAGCCGAAGATTCTCCGCTTTCCACCGTACTGTCGGGCATCACGCCTGCTGCTTTCGGGATGTGGAACACGTCCTTGACGATAAATGAGGACACCCCGCTGTCGTTTACGGTCAACGCCTATGATGAGGCCGATGGCATTGTGACCGCTGCCCTGTCTGCTCCTGTTGGGCCCCACACCGTCAGCACCATTCCCGGAGGATGGGACGCCTCATTCGAACTCAATGCTGACTTGGGCGTTGCGCAGCAATACGTACCCGCCCAAGATTTCCCCTCACATGCACAAGTCATGACCGGATGGGACCGGGACTCACTTCGGTTCACCCTGACCGACGGAGATGGACATGCCGTGCAAATTCGACTCAACCTGACCGTTGTGCCTGTCAATGATGGCGATGCCATTATTACCGGAGAGCAAACCGTCTCGTGGTATGAGGACGCGGTCATCCGCCGCACCGTGCTGGTCGAGGACCTCGATGGACTCACCACAAAGAATGTCAGCGTGTCCAATGGTGCCCATGGTACAGCTGTCCTCGTGGACACCACCCTGGTCGACTGGCAGACGCTCAGCCTGACCTACGATTACAGCCCCAACGCCGACTACCACGGAGCAGATGAGATTTCGTTGATGATCGTCGACGATCAGAATTTCGAATCGCCCCATTACGCCATTGGATTGAACATCGCGTCGCTCAACGACCCCATGGTGATGTCCAGCACCCTCTCTGACAAGTGCACCGTGAATCCCAATGCCGAAGCCAATGATTGTACTGAAGACGCAGACAACGATGGGATCTGCGACGAAGAGGACGACTGCATTGACGTGAATTGCGATGGCCTGTGCGACATCGACATTGCAGCGGGACTCTGGGCTGTTCCGGAGGACGACACCCTGAAAGTGGATGTCACCTTCCAAGCCATGCCCGCATTGGAGGCCGCCTCCCACACCTTGGCTTTGTCGGATTGCGGCGCACCGGAGGTGCCCGCGGGATGGAGCCTCTTGGCCGAGACGGACAGTGCCCTGTACCTCATCTCCGACGACATCTTCCCCAGCTGGTTCGCGGCGCGACAAGCCACGGAACAAACCGTTGGAGGCAAGCTCATGACCATTGCCAATGAGGCCGAGCTCGCATTGATCCCAGGATCGGAGAGCGGCTGGTTTGGCGACTACCACTTGCGGACCGACGAGGGGTGGACCAATGTTTCGGGATCACCTTCTTGGAATTCAGGAGTTTGTGAGGATGGAGAAGATTGCTTCGGCTGGATCGATGCAGGCGTTCCCCAATCTGCTTCGACCCACACCAACCTCATCGATGGCAAACAAGCCATCATGGAATTGCCTTTCGGCATTTGTCCCGACCACGGCCGATTGCAAGCCGGCGCAGAGGCTGGCAGCTGGCGCTATGTGCCCGATTGGAACTACTTCGGCACGGACCACTTCAGCCTCGCTTTTGTGGATGCTGAGGGCTACACGGAATTCCGCCACTTCAGCACGGAAATCCTCAACACGGACGACGAACCCATGCTGGGTGGCAACATCATCCTCGTGAACGAAGAAGACCACTACTCCCGAGGAAAGGTGTACATGTTGGATTTTGACGGCTTGCCAGAGGCTGCCTTCCTGGAGGCCAGCGAGGTCGAATCCATGGAGCGCATCAACGAGGCGGTTTTCCGCGACACGACCGGGGCCACCACAGCACCGGACTTTGACAACATCGTATGGACTTCGAAAGGAAAACTTGAACACCTGACCAACTTGGACTCCGAAGTGGACCCCGGCGGCGAACGCGGATTCTTCTACACCGATGGCCTGACCTTCTGGTCGCCCTTGGACGGACTCCTGACGGATACGGTGTCCAATGCAGATGTCGCCTCCCATCCCCCAGGCGCTTCGGACTGGTCGAGCAACCGATTTGGAGAAGCCGGCAAGGCTTTGCGCTCAGAAGGTGCGCCCTTCACCCTCTCGATCCCCGGGGATCAACTCGGATCCCCTGACGCGCCCCGTTCACTGTCTCTGTCTCTGTGGTTCACCCTCGAATCTGCCCTCAACACAGACAGCGTGCTCCTCTCCAATGTGACCGATGGCATGGCCGTGGAAGGACAATTGGAAGTCTCGGCATCTGGCAACGAACTGATGCTCAATGCAGCAGGTGAATCACACACCATCAAGGCCTATGACCACAGCTGGAACCACCTGGTCCTGACTTTTGAGGCCTTTGACAGCACCTTGGTGGCCTACATCAACGGAGAAATGGCGGTCAATGCCTTCAGAACAACACCCCTCCAGCTTCCCAACACAACATTGACCATCGCCGGGCGTCCGGACAACAGCTACTTGTGGAGCGGCGTCATCGACGACATCGCCATTTGGAACCGGGCGTTGACATTTGGAGAAGCAGGCTCACTGCACAAGCAAGAAGCGGCTCAATTCGAGCACACCCCCGACGTCGACCAAAACAACGCCTCCCTGATCTCCATGATCAGCAATGGTGATGCGGAGGCGGTAGCAGGCCGTTTCAGCGCGGAGATGCAAAAAAGGGACCGCAACTACATCAACATCACCCACTCCTCAGTGTTGGACTATGGGTGTGCGGACGAAAACGCACTCAACTTTGATTTCAAGGCCTTGGCAGATACGACCGGCAATGCTGGGCATGTCGCAGCCATGAATGCCATGTACTGTGAATACCCGGACATCTCAGGACGCTCTTGGACACCCAATGACGACCCGGACAGACTGACCGAAACCATCCGGGTTTCAGGCGATTCTGATGCAGATGGCGTCTTGGACACCGAAGAAATCTCGGGTTGCGATGACCCCACCGCTTGCAACTACAACCCAGAGGCCACGGACTCCTATGCGAATTATTCCTTCTTGGATTACCTCCATGTAGGCGCTACCGATTCGACCCGATTCTACATCAGCCGAACGCCCGTCTCTTGGGATCAAGCCTTGGAAGACGCCGCAGCCGTCGGAGGACACATCGGCACCGTTCAAAGCGTGGAAGAGGCATTGATGCTCGCCGACCGGACAAGCTTCAGCAATGAAATTGCATTGGCTCCAGCGGATACACTTCACCTGACCGGGCACAAGTTCATCCTCATGGGTGAGGCCGAAGGCAGCCGTTATTACCGCTCAGAAACCGACACCCTTTCGCTGCACGACTGGATGAACACGCCCGAAGTGCGTTGGTCTCAACTCAGAGAGAACCTACTGGTCATCGAGAGCGAAGCAGAAAATGCCGCCCTGACCAACATGCTATTCGATGCCCAAATCTCCTATGCCTGGCTGGGCATCACGGACGATGACATGCTGGGCGTAGGCGAAGGCAACTGGACCCATCTCCGGGATTCAAGCGGCCTCGGTTATGAGAATTGGGCGATCCCACCCGTTGACACAGACCCGAACTTCTTGCGCAACCAAGACATCCAGGACCAGCAATACGATTATGCCCAATTGTGGACCATAGGCACCGTGCCTGGCCAAGGTTATTTGGGCACCCACTCTACCGGGGTCAACCACGATATCGCAGCAGGCCAATGGGGCTTCACCTTCCGCGACGGGGTTCAGGCATTCTATGACAGCGAAGGCGAGGTCACATTTGAAGCCCGAAACGCCCCGCTCATCTTGGAGTTGCAAGGTGGATGGTGCACGCCGACGTTCAATTTTGCCGTGGCCGATTCCAATGGACATGCGCTGGCTTCCAATGCTTGTCCCAACCGCGACACTCCCCGTGTCACGCTGTTGGAAATCCCAAGGAACACGACCACGGACTGCCGCTTCCCCGAGGAGGAGTGCGAGCACTGTCTCACCGAGCGGGACAACTTTGACAAGCTCCCCATCACCTACGTGGGCCGCACCGACAGCAGCAAGTACTACATCTCGACCTCCGCAGTGAGCATGGAAGACCTGCTTTCCGGTCTTGACTACGACTTCGGCCAATTGTCCGAGCACATGGTCCGCATCGGCGGTCAGCAGGAGAACGATGAAATCGTCGCCCTGTTCGAGACCAGCGGACTCAGTGGAGTGGAACACCTGTGGCTGGGCGTCACAGACAGCACTGCAGAAGGCGACTGGCGCCACCTTCGGGACAACACCCCGGCCCCCTATTTCAATTGGGACCAGGACGAAAACTTCGATGGCCGCAACGACGACTTCATTCAAGGCCACCGCTATGGGCGCTACGACTACGCCCAAATGTGGCTGAAGGGCGGCGACCGCCGTTGGCACGATGCCTCAGGCACTGAGATCATCCCCGACAACCAACCCGAGCCGGGCGCATGGGTAGCAGTGCCCAGCTACGGCGTCATCCAAAGCGGTGCATTCCCCGCTTATGTGCTGTTTGAATTCCCCCATGCGGAATTCGAAGTGCTCGGTGGGTACGACAACAACGAAAACGAAGTCTGCGACCATGCTGAGACCTTCGAGTGTCTCGATGTCTTCAGCGACGTCTCCATCGCTCCGGCTGATGGTGAAATCGCCATGATGTTCAACGGTCACGACACTTTTGATCAGGACAGAATCTACCTCATGGGATGGGGCACCTACACCCTCTTCGATGTTCCCGCAGAAACCCCCATCACACTGATCGCAGAGCATCCTGAGTACATTACCGTGACGGGTGACTCGAGCACCGCCATTGTCGGGAACGTGCCTTCAGGCATCAACGGCAGCAGCGCAGCACCCGCTCACTTCTTCTCCGGTGACGTGGAAATCACCGTCTCAGGAGAATTCGGAAGTGCGAGCTTCTACAGCGCCACCGAAGGCCTGCTCCGCACGCACAGAAAGGTGCAATCCCATCGCCCCAGCACAGAGAATGTGTGCGCGGGAATCTGCCTTTCAGACAACAACTTCAACAACATCTGTGACGAGTATGAGGGCTGCATGGAGCCGACCGCCTGCAACTACAAGCCCACCGCCACCTACGACGACGGCTCCTGTGTGGACGCCTGGAATTGTACGGGTTGTCAGGACGAATCCGCCTGCAACTACAGCATCAATGCCACCAAGGCTGGAAATGCCGAAACCGTGTATGTCACAGGATATGACGCGGGATACTTGCCCTACACGCCACCTGGATTGGGCTCAGTGCCCTACCCCATCCCTGCTTTCTGTGTGTTCCTGGATCCGCAGGATGCCTGCGAATACTGCAGCGGCGATGTCGACGGTACGGGCGTGGTTCTCGGGGGAGACACCCTCATCAACGGCGCGGTTTGGTGCCTCGAAGAAATTGGCTGCGCCGACCCCGCGGCCTGTGATTTCAATGATGCGGCCGACCCCACCAACCCCTTGGCTGCGAGCGCGTGCACCCTCTACCCTGCCTCGGGAACGTGTGAATATTGCTCTGGCGCCCAAGACGGTTCGGGCTTCATCATCTCCGGAGACGAAGACGGTGACAAGGTCTGCGACGTGATTGACGCCAACCGCCGCATCCCATTGACCATGATGGCCTACACGGGTAGTGCCACCGAGGGTCGCATTGAAGTGGAAGGGCCTTATGCAGACCTCTCATGGGACTTTACAGTACCTGGTCAGCACAAGCGAGAACTGGTGGTCTACGAGAACTTCACGTCGATCCAATTCGGTCAAGCCTTTGACCTCGCCGTGACGGACGCAGGACATTTCGCTTCGCAATTCAGCACTCCGACCGCGGAGAACATGCCACCTGGCATTGTCGCCGAGAACAAACCTGTTTATGCTCCGCGTCCGGTATTCGTGCTCGAATCCAAAGAAGGCATCGCACTGGTGGCCGACCCTGTGGGAACAGAGGAAACGCAATGGCTGGGCAAAGCCGGTCAGGACACGCGAACGGTCGAAGTCAACATCGACAACGTCGACATGCTCGGACAATTCCAACGCTTCGACGGCACGGATTTTGTCAATGTTGACTTTGACAAAGACAACCTCACGGAGTCAGCCGACCACACCAACCGGTTCTTGGCCATCGCCACATACAGTACATCCAACGCTTTCGCCGGAAGTGACCTCTCGCTGCGGGACCGCTCCAACGACCAGACCTATTTTGGTGACAGCCTCATTTCATGGCTGCCTACCCACTATCAGGAATTCAAGGACGACGACTTTGGATTCGATTTGGCTGCCCTGGGGTTGAGCGCCACTTTGGCCCGGACAGAATCCGTGTCGGCTCACCTCGAAGGTGCCACTTTCAAAAGCTCCGGTACGAGAACCTATCCGGGAATCCCAGGCATCTCCGAGTCCACCACCCAAGAGGTGGACTACTACCACTTCGATGCGGCCCGCAGAACCTGGTCCAACACCTTGGACAACCTGCCATATGCGAGCCTGCAGGCAAAATTGGCACAGCCGACCAGCCCAAGTGCCATCTCCAGCTTCTCGGGGTCCGATGCTTGGCTTCATGGTCGACTCGGGGCGGTCTCCGGGAATGGCGCCATCGGGGGCACCAACGCCAAACTGTTCTGGCATTGGGGCAACAGTCCAAACCAAGAGACCAACATGCTGGCACAGACCCTCGAAGGCACAGATGAGGATTGGTCTGGAAGGGTAGCCAGCCCCATTCTCGGGGCAAACATGAACGGACCGGGCTTCATGACCTTCCCGCTGATCAGCGGCTATCACTCCGCTCACTGGGACAGCAACACCCTTCAATTCAAAGAATACACCAACACGGAAAACGAAATTTTGGGCACGGCCTACGTGATGTCCGAAAATCCAATGTCTTGGAGTACTTGGTATAGCAATTACCGCGGCCTTGCCTTCGTTCCGAATTCATCCGAAGAACTCTCCTTCATTGAGTCCTTTGGAGACACTGAATTCCTGGGACAGGACGAACAAAAAAGAGACCGCTATTGGGTCGGAATCCGACGGTCCGGAAATACCTGGGCCAAGACGAATCCTTCCCAATCGGCACCCTACACCGATTGGGCCCAATCCGGAGCACTGCCCACCGGAACATTGCAGGAGGGCTTGTATGATTTCCGTTCGAGCATCTATGCGCAATTGATGACCAACCGAAACGTGCCGACCATGACCTCTTCGGGTCTCGGCGACGCCAACATCGCGGAGGGTCAATTGAAAATGGTACCCGTGAGGCCAGACGGCCTTCTGTGGTTGAACACCACAAGAAGCCAGAGCAGTGGCGCAGATCGAAGAACCTACTTGGGTTCAGGATTGGGCGACTTGTCCGCGCTCTATGACCCCGGCGCCAGCAACAGCATCCAATTGGGCACCGACGGTTGGCCCGAAACAAGGCCCAACAGCGACATGCTGTTCTGGGAAAGCAAGACGGGAGCTGACCCCCACGAAAACCTCCGTGGCTGGGACATCCGGGATGTGAGGAGCTATTACTATTGGGTCAAGGACAATGACAACCGTACGCTCAATCAAGCGAGGGATAGGGCGCGTGACCTTGGCGGCGACCTGGCCTCCATGAACCCCACTGGACTATCGGGATCACAGAATTTCTGGTTCGGCTACCACCTTCTGAAAAAGGTCACAAAGAACCGAGAAATATGGGGTTGGGGGCCATGGTACCTATATGCGAGAAGGTGCAGTTGGTTCACGTGCACCAATTATTATCGAAGACACTGGAAATTACTGTCGGACAAATCGGACTTTGTTTCCTCTTGGTCAGGCTGGCTCAAGAAAAAAGGACCAGGCAGCACCCAAATCACGGGGTTTGTGGATGGATCCAAAATCGCTGCGTCCAACGGCACACTCAGCACACCCGATTTCACACCTAGTTGGAACTCCGGAGAGCCCGGCGGCGCTGACGAATACGGCACCGTATGGTCCAGATATCGCAACTACCCTCGAATCTCAGACCAACCGAGCTCGTTCCAGCATGACGGTTTCGTCCTCGAGACTTTCAACTACGGTGGACTGGGTTCTGCTTACACCATCCTCGAGCAGGACATCCCTGACAACAAAGCCCTCGCTGTTGGTGGAGGAAAGCTCAGGTCCTATGACGACGATGTGAAGTTGGGCGCCATTCTGGAATTGCCCTTTGAGCGGACCCCTGAGCTCGATGGCTTCACGCCCATCGGAGAGGGACGTCATGCTTGGTTCTATGTATCGAACCAAAAGCACCCATTTGAAGGGGCGCGTTTGGCTGCACAACAAGTAGGTGGCGAATTGGTCTCCCTCAGTGAAGAGGGAGCAGAGGGGGCTTTGAAGCGCTGGGCAGGCAATGGTTGGATTGGATTGACCCAAGACACCGCAGCGACATCCTACGACGAACCCTTCAATGGTTGGGAGTGGCTCTCAGGTGGGTCGGTAACAGGCATCGCTTGGGCAGATGGCGAACCCAACAATGGGGAAACCGAAAGCGCTGACGCCACGCCCATTGCCGAGCACTACGGCTATGTTTCCTCGTTGCGAGAAGCCACAGGAGAAGTGCACGATGGCCACGAATTCCTGAGTATGGTCGCCCTCATCTCGGTCCCGAAATCGAAGGCACCGCGCATTCAAGTGGCTTACGAAGCTGAAGCCATATCGGAGAATGGTGCCGCCTACCTCGAGCAGGCATACCAACTCGATGCGGAAGGACAATTGATGATCGGTTCAGAAGCGCCCAGCGGAACCTCAGACGTATCCACAGGCATCGAATACATCAAGGCCACGGTAGCCACTCCTGAAGCCAATGACCAACTCGAATTGTGGGTGGAATTTGACCTCGATGGAGACACCATTCCGACACCGGAATCGAGCATCTGGGTGCAACTGCTGAGCCCTGGAACCCTTCTTGGGGCAGGCGACACGACGTTGGAGTTCGGATTGGGCAAGACGTTTGACATCAACCTGACCGAAGCGTTCGACGGCATCAATGCGCGCAGCATTTGGCGCCTTTGGGCCTTTGACACCCAGGTCGGTCACCGCTGGACCTTGAAGCAGTTTGACATCTTCTTCAACGCACCCAAGACCATCGACATCGCTGCAGCACCCGATGTGCTGATCGGCGAAGACGGTAACGGCCAGAGCCATTCCGGTGTGACCCTCCAGAGCATGGGCCTCGCGGTCAAAAATGTGAACACGGGTGTCGTGGTGTCCGAATTGCACCCAAGCTCGCAATTCAACCTCTACAAGCCGGGAAGCTCAGACCCGCTGACATTCGCTTTGGCCGACCTTCCCGCCACCATCGCCAGCCTGAATGGAACGCCATTGAATGGCACATGGGAAGCCACCTTGTTGGAAGCCCGCGATCCGGAAACCGGAGCAGTCATGGGCGACATGGCCATACACCAGTTCACCATGGATTTCCTGATTCCTCCTGGAATGGCAACCGGCCCGCAGGAGTACATCACGGAGGAAGGCGAGCAGCAATTCGTATCCAACCGGATCCGCCTCGGTGGAGGGGTCGACCTTCCCACAGGCAACCATCCTGAGGATGACATCTACACCGCTACCATCACGCTCGGCAGCGACTATGAAGAAGGCGTTGTAGAAGAGGACATCCACACCATCCAAGAGGAGAACAATGTGGTCGCTTTGTTGCCACAGAACCCTTTCCTCGAGGTGGGAATCGAAGCCGAAATCGAAGTGAGCCTGGACGGCTATGGCGACGTCACCTTTGCCTACCAGACCCGCGACGAAAACAACCTGTACTACGTCTCTACGGGCACCATGGCATACAGCATTGCCCAGCGCGCTGCCGCGATGGCCGGAGGCCATTTGATGGTGCCCTCAAGCCCTGAAGAATCCGAGTTTGTGCGCCTGCAGGGCGTCCATGGATGGACGGGCCTGATTGACGCCGACACCAATGCGGTCTGGGTGCCCATCACCGGCGAATACCTGGATCCCGATTGGGACCTGCTTACCGAATTCGGCACGCCACCGGTCCACTCCGATGACAATGTCACGGCGGACGACCAGCACAGCGTCATGGGCACAGATGGATTGGAAGGACGCGGCATGGACGCCGTGGCCCCCGCCACCCTCGAGATTGGAAAGGCAGGCTCACCTGGTCTGACCTGGGCGGCCATCACCGAAGACCAACTCTTCTACGACATCTACGATCCGGCATCTGACCGGCACTATGTCGGTGCGCGCATTGGCGATACCGAAGTGTTGGAAGGGCAGGACAACATCGGAACACAAGGCCGAATCTGGCGCGCCTCCGAGGAGGGCCGCATCCTCAGCTTTGGCAACGCCGATGCCACCGTCCCGGAAACCCCCGTGGCGCCGACGATTGACGGCTTCACCATCGTGGCCCAAACCGATTCATCGGACTACTTCGTAAGCGACGACATCAACCTCACCTACCTCAATGCGCAAGCTGCATGTGAGGCCAAGGGGGGACGCCTTGCGACCTTCGAAACGTCTTCAGAAAACGACTTGATCCAGAACGCCGCAGAAGGCCACATCGGCCTCTGGAAAACCGGCGCTGGAACTTGGGGCTGGAACAACGGAGCCACCCTCACCTACGCCCCGCTGTGGTCACCCGAAGACACGGAGAACCCGGCTTCGGATGTCGCCGTGGTGCTCACCAATGCAGGGTGGGACCGCAAGTCCGCCATCTCCGTGAGCCGCGCGATTTGCGAGTTTGAAGCCCTCGAAGACTTCTCGGCCGGAAACACGGCTTACATGGTGCCGACCAGCACCAACACCTTCCCCATCTCATACGAGAGCAACACCTCTTTCACCCTGCCCACCATTGTCCTGCTCGACTCTGCGGGCATGGCAGCAATGGACGGGCCTGCTCACTTCGGCGAATCCGACTGGATGCTGGCTTCGCAAACGCGTCGGCGCACCCCAGCCTGGGAAGTGCCCATTTTGCTCGCTCCGGACCCCATTGGGCTGGAAGAACTCATGGATGCCACCCACGGAGTCTACACCTCACAGTCGAGTGCCGAGGGCGTGTTGGGGAACGTGCAACAGTCCTTCGCTACGTACAACCTGGGTGAGATTGTCCTCTCCAACCTCTGGACGACAGAATCCACCGCCGAAAACGGCACGCCTTTGACTTTGGTCGATGCCGCCGTGCACCCCGACTCCATCGGTGGCATGGAAAACCTCCTCTCCGACTATGATGCCGGCGAGTTCTACCTGACGCCACCGCCCGCCAACCACGGCATGTGGCGCGAAGGCAGCGATGTCAAGGTGTTCAATGCGAACACCCTCAAGACCACGATTGAGCTTTCCCCAACGGGCGACTTCAACAACCACGAAATCCACGTGGCCTTCCCGATCAGCGCGCCCAAATTCAACCCGGAAACCCTCGCGGACCTGAGCTACAGCGGTGCCGACGCGGTCAACAACGGACTCCCATACTGGGGCATCCCCAATGGCATTCCAGCCTATGCGGAGATGTACATCCGGGTGCGCAACGAGCTCACAGGTGCGCTGTTCGATACGGTCCTGACCACCTCACAGGAACCCCTTCTGCTCAAGAACTGCCCGCACATCATGAACGACTCCATATACATGGACATCAAAGTCGGTCAGATGAACAATTCTGACGGCCAGCTCAAATTCACGGGAGGAGATCCTGTCGTGATCTCCGCAGCCGTTCTCTGGGCCACCGAAGGAAGGCGCACCGTGCTTTGGAGCGACCGCGACCTCGAGCACAACACGCTCACCATGTGCACCGACATCGCACCGAACTTCGTGATGCAGGCCGATCCCCAGGAGGAGCAATTCCTCACGGACGTAGACCGCGTGTTCACCGACGCCAACGGCACGGTCATTGAATACCTCGCCGAAGATTCCGTCGGGGTCAGCCAGGTCACCCTGACCTGGAACCACTCGGCTTCGAGCTACAGCTCGGGCGGCAGCATGTACCTCCAACGCAGGAATTACGAAGACTATGGCGGGACCAATCTCGGTTGGGAATACGCCACGGGCGATCCGTCCAAACCCTGGTCTTTCGAGCAAGCAGAAGCCAAGCCGTTCTACAATGTAGACGCCGATTTCAACGGCAACCTCGATCCCATATTCTATACCGACAGCACCTTGTTCCACAACGTCTGGAGTTGTGAGACGGCAGAATACCGCGTGGAGCAGGACATGTGCGGAGACATCTTCCACACCCCTACCATACAGGTCAGCATTCAGGGATCTGTATCCGACCCTTGGAAATACGTGGACGACATCACCGATGGCGTGGTGGTCTCGGAAGGACGCTACTGGAACAAGATTCAAATCGACTGGTCCTCTGCTTTGGACAGCGAAGGGTTGATCGACCAGTTCAGGGTGTTCCGCCGACTCTACACCCCCGC
This sequence comes from Flavobacteriales bacterium, assembly GCA_030828175.1. Taxonomy (GTDB): domain Bacteria; phylum Bacteroidota; class Bacteroidia; order Flavobacteriales_D; family Sanyastnellaceae; genus UBA8752. Next base: position 15,254 of record JAURDB010000005.1, on the reverse strand, counting down.
AGACGTCAACAACGACGGGTGGGAGCAGATCTTCGCCTCTGAAGACATCAACACTTGGATCGATTGGGATGTGGCCGCTGGAACCCTGTATGAGTACAGGGTCGGGGCCGTCATCACATGCGGCACCGGCAATACCGCCCAGCAGTACTACAACCCCACCCCATACCCCATTGGTTTCCGCTCGAATTATGGCGGTGTCCAAGGCCGTGTGACGTTTGAAAACGGGGCTCCCGAAGACAGCGTCTACGTGGTCGTAGAACCGCAAGGCCTGAACCTTTCGAGAAACTCCTTGATCTTGGAAGCAGGCGAATATGCCAAGCTCGACATCGACCGCTATGAGCAACGCGAAGGCGGAGCCTTGAACCAGTGGCCCGACATCCATTCCGACGCCTTCCACCCCACCCTCAGCTTTGTGGATTCCACAGGCGTGAGGATCAGCGAAGGGGTCAGTGTGTCCCAGTGGGTCAAGGTGCCCCAAACCACCTTGCTGGGTGCGCCCGGCACGGGTGTCGGTGCGGCCAATGAGGCACCGTTGTTCTCTTTGAACTACATCGATCCTTTCGCCGACATCGAGAAGGAAAGCCTCAGCATCTGGGCGCGTAAAATCGACGGTGACAGCACCAAATACAGGCTTTCGGCGCGACAATCGGGTGTCTACACGGACTTCGGTGCCATCGACTTGGATTACAACAAGTACCAGCACATCACCTTCACCATGGCGAATGTGGAAACGGGGCGCGATGTGCCTGGAATGCGGATCTATGTCCGCGCCCATGGCGATGATCCCGCCATCGTGGAACAGCCGGTGGGCTTCTACGATTTCCGCGGACCGGATGACGTCATCCAGTTGATCCGCGAAAATTGGAGCGCTTGGGTATGGAACGCGGCGACCGGAACATCCGGCTACTGCTCAGACCCCAATGCGGTCAACTTTGCTGGAAACGAGCTCGGAGGTACGCTCCGCCACTGCGACTACGAAATGCCCAGTGGCTGCACGGACCCACAAGGCCAGAACTACCTGGAATACGCCTTGTTTGAGCCCGGTGGTGGCGAAGACGCTTGCAACTATTCCTACTACGGAACAGGCGAAGACATTTCCGTTCACTGGTTCAGCGATGACGATCCGAACCCGTACGAATACCCCGTGATTCTGCGCCTCGAAGCCGACGGCAGCGAAACCCTGGTCAAGAACTTCTGGTCTGCATTGAACCGGTACCAGGACAGCCTGCAAGTGTTGGGCATGCAGTACCCATTCAGCTCGGTGGTGACGAGCGTGAAGTTGCCCAATGGCGACTACCGACTGCGTGTGCTGGACAGCCGCCACGAAGGAGACGGAGACTTGCCCCACATGGAAGCCACCAGCTTCAGCGGCAACTTCGCTCTGTACAACAGTGTCGGCGTGAATTACGTCACATGCAGCCAGTACATCGGATCGGAAGCCAGTGCCGGGTCTTACGACTTTGGCATCGTCACGCACAGCGCTTTGGCCAGTGGCGTGGGACAAATCGACAACTTCCTGCTGGTGGATTGCGCGGAGTGCTTCTCCGTCAACTTCCGCAACAACGCCACCATCGAATTGCCTTTGACTGAAAAAGGCAAGGACGCGGTGTCGGGAGCCTCCACCTATGAGTTCTGGTGGCGAACCGCTGACGTGATCGACGGTGAAACCTACAACTTCGGTGACATCTTCACCATAGAAGGTGATGACAGTTCGGGCGACATCACACTCAGTGTGGTCGAAGACACGGAGGACCCCTCGAACATGGGCAATGCCAAGTGGCAACTCACAGGTCCCGCGGGCACCATGCGCCGCATCCCGGAGCAGCCCACATTCAATGAGTATGCCGTGATTCCAGGCCAATGGTACCATGTGACGCTGGCTGTCGGTCAGCCTACGGGTGATGGCCAGCCCAGGGCGTACTTCACCCTGCGCAGCACGGACCAGAACCTCTCGGACAACGAGCCTTGGAACAACCCGCGCCACTTCGAATTCGACAACCTCAATGACGACGGAACCCCCCTCGACATTGCGGCTCAATTCGTGATCGCTCCGGTCGACGCCTTTGCCGACTTCAGTGCAGAGAAACTCATTCTCGGCGGCTCCGATGTGCTGATCCACCGCCTCTCCATCTGGGAAGGCATCCTCAGCGAGGCTGAAAGCGCAGCATTGTTTGCCGGACAGGCACTGCGCAATTCCACGTTCAATGCGACCAACATGCCCAATGAAACGGGCGTTTGGGTAGCACCTGATGCGGGTGCACTGCCCTTCTCACGGTTGCGTTCTGTGCTCGTACCCGACAATGCGGGGCGCTTTGTGGACCAGATGTTGGACAAACAGTTGCAGCCTGAGGGCACCAACTTCGAGGCCAACCCCATCACGGAAGCCTACTTCGTAGGCAGTGAAGTCATGCCAGGCTCAGGTGCACTGACGGTCGATGGCACCACGGGCGCCGATGCGCTTCCGAGCATCAACCGGAAGTCCATTCGCCGTGCACCGTATGGCCAATGCAACCCCGGTTGCAGCCGCCTGTTCGACGCCTGCAACTTCAACCCCTACGCCAACCAGTTCGTCGATTGCGAATTGAGCTGCACAGGCGCGGGACTCACCACGCAGCAAATGGCCTCCGAGCAGGTCTTCTACGACGAGATCCGGGCCTGGGGCAATGCGTTGTTCTATTCATACGCAGAGGGATCCCGGATCACACCAGGGTCGCCATTGTATGGTCAAGACTACCGCAGTTGGGAGGCCGCGAAATTCTGGATGCAGAAATACCCGAGCAATTACACCGATGGATTGCTGCTGATGTATGACGCGGACGAAGGGCTTGGAAATGCCATCTATGACCGCGCCAAATACTCAACGGATGTCGAGTCCTGGTTGGGCCACAACGCCGTGCTGTTCCATCAGGAATTCGGGTTCTCTGGAACCGACACCAGTTGGTATCAAGTGCCGGACCCCACCCGCAATTACTTTGCCAATGGTCCGCTGCGCGACCTCCCGCAGAGCCTCGGAAACTGGGACTACTCCAACGGAAATGACGGTGGCGCTTACGCCATCAACAACATCAAATACGTAGGCTCGGGAGACTTCTTCGACATCAAGCCGAGCAAGTCCACCAGCGGCTTCGAACACATCTTCGAACCCGCCCAGCGCACCACCATCATCGGTGATGTCCTGCTGTTCTCGGAAGACCAGGACTTCACCGACAAGAGTGCCTTTGAAGTTCATGTGGATGTCGTCTACCTGAACATCGAAAATGACCAACTCGATTACAGTGGAACGGGAGACCCCACACCCTCAAACTGTCCCGTGAAAGGGGTCCAATTTGAAGTAGACGGCAGCATCATCAACGGTGTTGACAACGAACCCATTGAAACGGACGCCTTTGGAAAGGCCATGCTGACGATGTCACGTGGATACCACAATATCAAGCCCATCCTGACCCATATCGATGAGGGAAGTACCGAAGATGACCATGCTTTCAATGTCCCCCCGAGCGGCAAGCAAGTATTCATATCCGGCCCAGTCCTCAGAGAAACAGACGGTTCGGCAAAAGCTGAATTCACTTTTGTGGACAAAACGACAAGGAGGGCCATCGGCCGCGTCCTCGCTGGCAATTCAATGGCCTCCAAACCATGGAATGAGAGCCAGAACAACCTCGGTTTGACGAGCTTCACATTGACACCGATCGAACCTGTCGAAGGCGCAAATACGTATACGCAGAATGCAACGTGCCAGGCGGTGAAAATCACCACGGACACCCTGGGGCAGTACGAAGTCAAACTCCTGCCGAAGCATTACCGGATTTCCATCCCCTCCGACACCAGCACCTCAGTCTCGGCGTTGGCACCCGAGATGTTTGATCACCTCGGAGGATTCCAGAATTTCGAAGTGGAAGGCTGGCAATTGGCATTGCCTGCACATGATGCCAACAATGGTGGACATCCATGGGTGGCTGCTTTCAATGCGTTCATCCGGGCGGATCAGGGTGGAACATACAACCCCCAACAGGCAGACTATCAAATCTGGGACATGACCGCGAAGACACCTTGGTCACAATCGACGCAATACCCGGAATTCAGTGGTGTTTCAGACACAGATGCCATGCCGTTTGACAACCTGAATTCAACTTCGGACGATGTCTACGCCCGTGTTGACATGGTGTATGATCCGAAGGTGGAACTCAATGTATCCCAGAAAGCTACCGCCATCAACAGCGACTCCGAAGGCTCCTCCACCAAGGATTGTGACTACACCGCAGAACTGATGCGGCTGCCTGCGCTGTCCAATACGTTCCTGGGAGAAATTGACCTGTTCGCAAGCGATGCAGAGGGCGACTACCGCTCTCCCCTTGATGCGTTTTTGGCCACGTATGCAGGGTCCTTCAATGACGAAATCGTTGACGTCAATGACTCTGTATTCCCCTTCCCCGCAGGACTGCCCATTGTGTACGAGTCGGAGATGTACTGCTTGGACCTCTCCGCAGGCCAGCATCAAAAAGTGGAACTCCTGAACGAATTGGGTGACGTCTACTACTCTTTTGAAGACACCATCAAAGTCTTTGGCTCGGCCTACAAATTTTCCATCACCAACACACTCAATTCGGGTTCGAATCAGAGCACACTCAACCTGGACTCTGCATCAACCGGCTATAGCTTCATAGCCAGACAACCCACTGAGGACAACAGTGAAGGGATCAGTATTCCCACGGGCAACTTGAACATCAACCTCCTCAAGGATGGGGTGGTGGTCGATCACTGGTATCCCTTCAAACATCTGATTCCGCTGACACAGGACACCAGGGACATCCCCGGGGTCCTTTATGACATGAACAACCCGCAAACATCCCTCTTCCATCATGGACGGTTCGACGCCATCATTCTTGGAGAGTATGTCGCCACCAATCCTGTCCCGGTATCCTCTGACCCCACCCTCGACTTCATTCTCCGTGACCCCCCTGGAGACCAGTCATTCTGTCGGATGGAGCAAGGATCAACCATGGGCTTCACCAAGTCTGTCTCCAACGGAGATCAGGACGCTTTGAACCGCTCAAAGGACATCTCAGCAACAGCTTCAATGAGCGTAGGAGGCTCTCTGCTCATCGCTCCAATGGGCGTCGGTATATCTACCGACAGCGATGTGGAAGCAACCATTGGCGGAAGCGTCGCGCAACAGGAGAGCTATTCAAGGGACAAGACCAATTCAGTGAAAATCGAGGAGAGCATGACCGTCACTACGGAAATCTCCACCTCTGACTTGGCCCAAGAACACCTATACCTCGATGAAGACGGGACCATACTGTCCACGCATCAGGACCTGTTTTTCGGCTCTGTGCGGAACACTGCAATTTCAGTCCACCGTCGAATTGGTCCCATCCGAACCGCTGAGCTCTACGCCGACGGTATCGATGAACAAATCGCTCAGGATTTGGGCGCGGAGGCTTACTCGGTCAAAGGCACACAGGGCATCATCCAATCCTGGGAAGAAGGGGGCACCAAACCCAATCTGATCCCCATGTTCAAGACCGACCATCAAGGTGAAATGACGCTCAGTCTTGCACCCCACCTTTTGGCTTGGAGAACGGAAACAAAGACCTCAGATTTGCCTGCCAGCCAGTTCCTGAAAACGGAATTCACCATCAAAACGCAAGACATTGCCTTGTTGGAAGCGTCGAGGGATGCTTATTTCGAAGCACATCCCGAGTTGTATCAATGGCCGGATGGCACACCATCCAACCAGAACTGGCCCCATACAGCCTTCCCTAAGGGAATGAGACTGGCCAACAACGACGACCACCGTTGGTCGATTTTCCACCAGGGATGGCTCGACGAAGTCCATACGGCTACGGCCAACAGTTCAGAGCAGGTTCCCGCCGGACCAAGCACAATCAACAGGGCCTATCAGGTTCCCAACCCCTACATCGCTGGGGCAGGCTTGAGCCTGGACGATTTCGCTGATTATTATGACAGCCCTGCAGACCCGGCTGCCGTGTTGATTTCAGACGTTTTGTCCGGTGACGACCGCAAAGGACCAGGTTACATTTTCCTTGGCCATGCCACTCAGCTGGATTTGGACTCCGTGCGCTATTTCAACAATCAAATCGCCTCCTGGAGTCGGATGCTCGCCGAAAATGAATTTGAAAAGATCAACGCAAGACGCTACATCTTCGATAACCTCGATCAGTTCGACGAACCCTCCGAGCTGTCCAATTGGATGGAGGATCTCGAGTCTTCCAACAGCACCGTTTCCAATTTCAGCCTCGACGATTTTGGTTATTCCACCGGCGACTTGGATGCCATTGATGTATCCATGAATTCGGAGGCCTCAATTTGGGATGACGCAGACTTCGAACCCTTCTTTATCAGCTTCAGCGGAGGAGGGGCCAGTTACACTTCCACCGTAACCAAGCAGAGTATAAAAGAGCAAACGAGAACAAGAACGCTCAGCTCAAACTCAGGCGGGTCCTTGGGCATCGAAGCTGGTTTGAATGACGCAGTAGGCTTTGAAACCAGTTTTGGAGACATGAGCACCCTGACTGAAACTAGAAGCCAAAGTCAGAACAGTGCGACTTCCCTGACTTATTCCTACACCCTTTCGGACGAGGAAGAAACCAACATGTTCCTGGTAGCCGTCATTCCCGGACGTGGATTGAATGGGCCCATTTTCCTAAATCTGGGTGCCATCACGTCTTGTCCCTATGTCGCTGAGGACGAAGCAGAATTCCATGAGTGGTACCCTGCTTTGATCCCGGGCCTGAGCAACATCAACCCCACGATGTTGGATTGCGAGAGTGGCACCGTCCAGACACCGACTTGGGCCAACACCATAGATCCGAACGCACTCGTTCTGGAGCAATCCACCGGACAGGTGTGGACGCACATGAACCCTGCGCCCAACTTCAGTTATGATGGATTGGGGTCAGATGCAGTCGCATATCAGGCTACCATAGCCATGAGCGCCGCCATGGCCGCCACCGCAGGTTTGGCTGCGTCCGGCGGCAATGTTGCAGGCGCAGTGCTCGCGGGTGTGGTTGCTGGAGCCGGCGTGGGCATGTTCGCCGCAGACCTCGTCAAGACGACCATGTGGAGAATGGCTATCGCAGCCGAATATGGAACCACTTTTGAATCCACTGGCTACAATACTGCGAGCTTGGTCGCCATTGAGCAGGCCACGAATCAGACTGAAATTTTCCTCGCCCCAGGGATGTGCGCGGACATTTTTGACCCGGAAAAGACATGGATGGTACAACCCTCCACTGTACCGACCCAAGTCCCTGAATTGTCCGTTTCATACACCAACCCCGTCTCGGGCGAAGTCATCTCAGAAGCCCAGTCCATAGTGGGAGAAGACGGCGAATTGTCCCCCGCTTTGTCGGCCACGGCATTCATGGACGAACCCATCGGCATGACCTTGCATCTGAGGCACAATCCCTCCAACCCCATCGGAGTGGCCACCTGGTACGATGTCTATGCAGATGTATTGTCCAATCAACTGGGCGCATTGGTCTCGCTGGGAGGTATTGAACAAACGGCGGCAGAATTGGTCCTCCACCCGAGTTGGTCACCACAAGCCCCATTGGGCGGCGCTTATGATGTCCCCTTGGTGCTGCGGCACGCTGGCATCGATGAACCGCAGTTCAATTCTGGTTCGTTGACCATCATTCAACAAGCCGTGTGCGACCGAAACATGAGCGACAAAATCAAGGTCCAATTGAATTTTGAACCGGCATGCAGCGACATTGACCTGACACAACCGCTCGAAAACTGGACCGCCAACCTGGAGACCATTACGAACGGCCCGACGGAATTGCCGAGCGACGTGGATGTTGCCGTTGACGTCGAACAGCAACACTTCAAGAATTGGCTCATCGACTTCAACCCCTCTTTGGGAGAAGGCCCTGTGGTCGTGGAGTACAGATTGGGAAATGGTTCCATCTGGGCCCCCATCAGCAACTCCAATGCCTTCGATACAGAGAGCGAGGTGCTCTTGAATTCGGACAGCACCTTGAGCGATTTCAACTTCCGGTGGTCTCCCATAGATGCATCTTCTCTTTGCAATCCATTGACCAATGCAGATGGTACATCCTGCCTCGGGTATGAAGGCGAAGTATTGTTGAGGGCGCGCAGCATCTGCCGCAATCCATTTGCATTGCCAAAGACGTCGAACATCGTCAGCGGATATGTTGATTTCGTCAGGCCTGAGTTGTTTGGCAGCGTGCTTCCGTCCGACGGATTCCTGGAGCCTGGAGATGAGCTGCAGTTGCGCTGGTCCGAGGGCATGGAGACTTCCAACCCCGCCTATTCACTCAGCCCCGACTCCATCAAGATCAGGGCGACCCAGAATTCGGACTACACCAAGAACAGCGGCGGCTTGAAGTTCACCGGTGACGAACACCTGACCGTGGTCCAAGGACCGCACCTCGACGCCTACTACGCGGATGAAGACATGATCGGATTCCCCGGTTGGTCCATCAGTTGGAAGCAATGGGGAGGCGGATTGTACGGCGTGCAGGACACGGCCTCCGGTACCATCGGTGCCACATCCGCAGACCCCGATGACCTCGTGGTCATGCCCAACCAGATCACGGTGGTGGTGCCACCATCCGCCGCCAGCGGTGTGGTCTTCACCCAGGGCGACCAATCCGGATACAGTCTGACGGGTGAGTTTGTCGACATCGACCATTTCAAGTTGACCTCGACCGTTGCCGATGTGGGCACTTCGTCTCACACGGTTCAGATTTCGGGCGCGAACGCACAATGGAACGGACTGTGGAACCAGCTCGAGCTGGTCTTCGAACCAACCGCTACCGAAGGCACCTACAACTGGAGGCTCGACCTCAATGGAGCGCCTGCGGGTCAGAATGGCGTCATCTCCAACATCCAACTGGAGCCCACACGCCTGACGCTCGGAAACGGATGGTTGAACGGCCAAGCCACCGGCGAAGCGCTCAGCATGCCCATGCAGGACTTCCGCATGTGGAACAGCCAACGCGAGACTTATGCTTCAGAGACGCCCGCCTTCCAGATCACTGGAAACGAGATCGGACTGCAGCTTTGGTTGCCCATGGACGAGTTGGAAGGCACCCCTGCCGACCGCGCCCGGATGCGGGACGTCATCATGGAAGCCAACTGGTACAGCCCGGGTGCCTCGCATGCCCTTGACTTTGCCTCCAACACCAACGGTTCGCTCATCCCGAGCATTTCCGGAGTGAACTGGACGCCGGACGGCACCCGCAACACGACCCTCGAGTTCTGGGTCAAGCCGGGCGGCCTCAACGAGGGCATCATGAGCATCAACGGAACCGCCGATCCCGACATCGACCTCCGTCGTGTGGGATGGTCCGGCTTCATCGATGAGTTGGGACGCCTCGGTTTCGCCAACGGCACGGACACCATGCGCACGCAGCAGCCGCTGTCGGACGCCTGGCACCATGTCGCTTTGGTCCGCCGCTACAACGGAACGGCATTGCTCTACATCGACGGAGAAGAAGTCGCCGGTGACCCTGCCTACGATCACGGCAAACTCATCCCGGTCGTGCTGCACCTCGGTGCCCGCAACCAGTTGCCTTCTGGCATCGGTGAGTGCCATGACCTGCAGGGCATCAGCTTCAACACCGATGGCGACGCCAACGTGCACCAAGCCGGTTCGCTCGGTTGGGCCATGTTCAACGGGGTGCCCACCGAGTTCTTCGGGGATGGCACCATTGCGACGGATGACCTGGATTACGCCAACGCCTTCCACGCCTCGGAACAGGATTGCATCGACGCATGTGTAGACGCTCCCCCAAGTGGTGCCCCCATTGGGTATGACCGCTTCTTCACGGGCAAGCTCGACGAACTGCGCGTTTGGAATACCGCGCTGACCAAGGAGACCATCGTCAAGCAGATGCGCGACGGTGTCTACGGCTATGAAAACCTCGTACTGCACCTGCCGTTTGAGACTGGAATGGTGGCGGACACCGTGGCGGTGCATCCATACGATGCCTACGTCTACGCTCCCTATGACGGATTTGACTACTTCAATGATGCCTCGTCCATGTTGACCACCCACGGGTACAACGCGGTGGAGCTCGGCAACATTGGAAACGGTGGACTCACCTCCATCATCAGCGGCATACAGGAAGAAGATGCGCCCTTGATGCAGTCCGCGCCGCAAACCACACTCAGTGCGGTCGGCGATGTCATGGACGTATCCTGGAACTCCCTCCACGACGAGTGCATCATCGAACTCAACGAGCAAAGCCTCTACAAGTACGAAGACCAACTCGTCACCTTCGTCATCCCGAAGACCCAACTCAGGGACGACGCGGGCAATGCCACGGAGAGCGACCTCGTATTCGAGATGCTCATCGACAGGAACCCGCTCAAATGGGGCGAGACCACAGCCCACATCGAGCACGAGTTCGACATGGAGGAGGTCACCTACACGACGGAGATCCACAATGTGGGGAACGCCGCGAAGTACTTCGAGATCGATGGATTGCCCGCGTGGATTGAAGCCTCGCCCGCGAGCGGCAACATCCCCGCCAACAGCACCATGGAGATCACCTTCTCGGTGCCTGAAGCATTGCCCATCGGCTACTTCGAAGTGGATGCCCGACTCAAAGGAGGTTTGCCTTGTGGCAATGCATCCTCAGGAGGCTTCTGCTATGCTGAGCGCTTTACCCTGGGCATTGACATCTTCGTGAACCCGCCAGAATTGGAGGTGGACGCGGCAGGTTTCGAGTTCATCATGCCACTCGTCACCAAGGCGTACATCAACAACGCCGCGAGCACCGACGACGATGACATCGTGATGGCCTACATCGACGGTGAACTCCGCGGATTCTCCAACCTTGACCTGCCTGTTGCAGGCCAGAACCTGGCGTTCCTCTCCGTCTTCTATGACACCGAGGACATCGGCAAGGAAATCGAATTCAACATCTGGGATGCCTCCAAGGGCATGACCCGTGCGCAAGTATCCACGCATTGGCCCACCCTCGAGCAACAGGTCGAAGTGACACCCAACGAGAACGGCATCGGCAACCTCTTCGAGCCATTGCTGCTCAAGGCCACCAGCCGCGTCGCCATCAGCACCAAGTTGGTGCCGGGTTGGAACTGGATCAGCGTGAACGTGGTGGACACCCCTGCCACCTTCTCCTTGGAGCAAGCGTTTGACCAAGTGCCCGCCGAGGACATCTTGCAAGTGAAGTCCCACTTCACACCGTACAAGCTGCCGAGCGACGTGGACCACGGCTGGACCATCCACGCTGGGGACGAAACCGACGTGCAGATGCGCTACATGGTGGAAATGAAGGCAGACCAACCGGATGCCACTTGGACCATGAACAACATCGGTTTCGCTCCGAACCCCACCGAGGCGGAATTCATGAAGCCCTTGGTCTACGGTTGGAACGAGCTTGGATACATCCCGCAACAGTCCTTCAATTTGGACCTCGCGCTGCGGAGCGTCTCCGATGCGGATTCCATCCTGAGCTTCAACGACCTCGTCCAAAGCCGACACGACGGATTTGCCATGTACGCCGGCGACGGCAACTGGATCGGTTCGCTGAACACCATGCGCCCAGGACAGGGTTACCGCATGCGCTTGGGCCTCACGAGTGCTTCAAATGTGGGTCAGCCCGCCGGCACCCTCGAGTGGCCCATGTCACTCGGCATGGAATACCTCGTGCGCTCCGATGAGGAAGAGAAGACCTGGCCGATGGACGTCGCGACGCTCGAGTCCACCATGTTGGCGGTGATCCGGCTCGAAGTGCCCAGCAGCCAGCCACAATCGCTCATCGATGCACTCGGCGCCTTTGTGGACGGGCCTCAGGGCCCCATCTGCATCGGCCAAGCGCGCCCGATGGATACCGATGAAGGCTTGCTCTACTTCCTGACCGCCTTCGGGGAAACCGATGCTGCGCTCTTCCAAGGCGAAGTGCACTTCAGGTGGTTGTCTGGATTGACGGAGCTGGAGTTCACCGCAGATGAAACGGTCGAGTTTGAGGCCAACCAACTTCATGGAGACCTCGAATCTCCCATGCTGTTGCACTTCAAAGAGGCTTTGGCCATGCCGGAAACGAGCATGGATGAGAACCTGGTGGCCTTCCCGAACCCGTTCCGCAACGAGCTCTCCATCCATTGGCACGGTGAGCAGGAGGTGTTGGAGCTGCGTGTGGAAGACGCCAGTGGCAAGACCATCGATGTGCTCGATTGCAAGGGCATCGCCGAAGGGCCATGTCGCTGGGTGACCCACAACCTCGCATCGGGTGTCTACTTCATTCACGCCATCACAGCCACTGGACATCACGCCGTCAGGGTGATCAAATAATCGGAAGCCCCCGCCCTCGTGCGGGGGCCTCCTACCCCACTTGAACCAACCCCACCGACCCCAAACTGCTCCATGCGCTCCGGAATCCTTTTGCACTGGCCTCTCACTTTCAGCTTGCTGATAGTGTGCTTGGTCTTGCCCATAGGAGACATGGTCGGGCAGTGCCCGAATCCATCCGCATTGGATGTCTATGAAACCCCTTGTGGGTCGGGCTTGAATACGGGCCAGAGCTTCACCGCTTATGAAACGGGGTTCCTCGACACCGTGATCATCGCAAGGTGCACAGCTGCCGATGCGCGGCTCGTTTTGCGCGCTTTCAACGGAACCGCCAACGGTTGGGACGAAGGCAGCATCATCGGGGAGGCGGACGCCATATTGACCGGCAATGGAGACGCCGATGGGTGCTTCACCTCGGGAGGAAACGGATTCACGCATTACGCGGCAGGCACCTTCACCTTTACCGACGTTGCGGTGCAATCGGGGATACAGTACACCCTGCACCTGGTCGAGGGCGCGGCCGCTACCGGTTGCAACCTCAACTATGCCGGAGGCACGGCCTTCTCGGCTTCAGGCGCCAAACCCGGTGAGGACCTGGCTTTCGCATTGTCCATCTGTCCGGGAGCACCCGCATTTGGATGCACTTCATCCGCAGCTTGCAACTACGATTCAAACGCGACTGCGGAAGACGGCTCATGCCTGACACTGGACTGCGCTGGAACGTGCGGAGGCACCGCCTACGAAGACGCCAACTGCGGCTGCCTTCCTTCTGAGGCCGACGCAGGCAGTTGCTATGGATGTACCGACTCCGGCGCCTGCAACTATGAAGTTTCTGCCACCATCGACGACAACACCTGCTTTTATCCGGTGTGCAACGGAGCCTGCCCCGACATCCTCGACTACTACGAAACCCCATGTGGCACGGGCCTGAACTACGGGCAAGGTTTCACCGCGACCATCACCGGGTTGCTCAACAGCATCACCATTGCCCGCTGCACAGGCGTGGACACCCGGATCGTGATCCGGAACTACAATGGCGATGGCGACAGTTGGGACCAGGGGTCCATCATTGGCGAAGCCGACCAGGTCATCTACGGCAACCAAAACCCGTCGGATTGCTTCATCTCCGGAGGAAACGGATTCACCAACTACGTCGAAACGACCTTCACCTTTACCAACATCGGATTGGAAGCCGGCGCACAATACGTCTTTCAATTGGCTGAGGGCGTTGCTGCCACGGGCTGCAACATCCACTACCCCGGTGGCACGGCATTTGGACTGAATGCGGCCAAACCGGCAGAAGACCTGGTCTTCGAATTGTCGTTGTGTCCCATCGCCCTCACCTTCGGTTGCACCGATGCCACGGCGTGCAACTACGACGCCACCGCAGACATTGAAGACGGATCTTGCCTGCAGCTGGACTGCCAAGGCCAATGCGGCGGCAGTGCATACCTGGACCCCGACTGCGGCTGCCTGGACTCTGCCGCCGACGCCGGCCAATGTCTCGGTTGCACCGACCCTGCAGCCTGCAACTACGATGGAACGGCAACCGTGTCGGATGGATCTTGCTCGCTGCCGGACTGCAACGGGGAATGCGGAGGAACGGCCATCAACAGCAGCTGCGGCTGCGTGGGGGGAAACACCGGAATTCCCGCCTCTTCGTGTGTGGACGGGTGTCTTACCAACATCGACGCCACAGACGCCGAAGCCTGCCCACCCGGCATCCTGTATGGGCAAACCATCACTCCGGCAGAAAACGGCCTGCTCAAACGGGTCCGCCTGAAGACCTGTTGTGCCCTCGACGCTCAGGTCGTCCTCCGGGAACTGACCAACACCGACCCCTGCAGCCCCGGCGGCGGTGGAACATGGAATTCGGGGACCATCCTCGGCTACAGCAATACCGTGCCCAGCTCATGCTCGAGCGTCACCTCGTGTTTGACGGGATTTGGCCTCGATGGATACCATTGGCACAACTTCGATTTCGACGACATCCCCGTTCAGGCCGGAACCACTTACGTGCTGGAACTCATCTCAGGGGTGGCCATAGCCAACTGCACTTCAGATTACGCCGGTGGTGTCGCCTACAACGCCGCGGAGTCAGTGCCCGATTACGACCTTGTTTTTGCGCTGCACATCTGCCCTGCCTCCATGAACTGGGGTTGCACCGATCCTACAGCCTGCACATTTGATCCTGCTGCAAACCAGGACGATGGGAGCTGCGAATACCTGGATTGCAACGGCGATTGCGGAGGGTCAGCCGAAGACCTGATCGGCTGTGGCTGCGTCGGGGGCAATACGGGCATCCGAAGGGCCCAATGCGTCAATGGAGACCTGCATGAAATCACCGCCAACGACGGCACCATCTGCAACCAAACCCTCAACGGTCAGACCCTTACCGCAGACGCCCACGGCTTCCTTTCCCGCATCGGACTGCACGTCATGCCCGACGCGGCCCAGACCATTCGGCTGCGTCGAGCCGATGGTCCAAATGCCGGAGATGTCCTGCTCGAATTCACCCGGTCCGCGGTGCCTTCGGCATGCGGAGGCGCAGAGCCGGAATGGGTCGAACTCGATTTTTACAACATCCCCTTGCAAGGGGGAAGCCAATACCGCTTGGACTTTGTCTCCGGCGCAGGATATCGTACGTGTTATCCCGAGTATCCCGCTGGCGCCGCCCTGAATTCCTCCGGCACTGCTACGTCCCACGACTTGGCTTTCCGCATCATTTATCGGGCGCCCGAACCGGGCGAGCTCGTATGGGGCTGCATGGACAGCAATTTCTGCAATTACGACCCAGCAGTGACCCACGATGACGGATCGTGCACCACGCTGGACTGCCACGGTGACTGCGGTGGTTCCGCTTACGCGATTGAAGGGTGCGGCTGTGTCGAAGGCAACACGGGCGTGACGGCCGAGAGCTGTTACGGGTGCACGGATCCCAGCG
>JAURDB010000059.1 GCA_030828175.1 Flavobacteriales bacterium | reverse complement strand
GGAAGTTCCGACTTCACGGTTGCCTCTCCGGACGCCATTGGAATCACGATTGAGGCCAATGAAGGTGCGAGTGAGACCGCGAGCAACGGCGTCATCGACATTACGGTCACAGGCGGTACGGCTCCTTATGAGTTCAGCTGGGACGGACCCAACTACGACGGCAGTGAGGAGGATGCCACCGGTATTTCTCCGGGCGATTACACGGTGACCATTACTGACGCCAATGGCTGCAGTTTCACCAGCACCACCATTACCGTTGTGGTCAACGGTGTGGAGGAAATGGTCAATCGCATCGACCTCATGCTCTTCCCCAACCCTACCAATGGAGTGGTGGACTTGCGGATGAGCGGCCTCAACGGAGAATCCGTGACGGCAGTTTTGATGGACGGCATCGGCCGCGAAGTGAGCCGTGAAGATCTTGGCAACCTCACAGGAGAGAAGGTGCACCGTATGGACCTTTCCCGCGCAGAGGCAGGCGTTTACTACCTGAGAATGGTGGTGAATGGGGCTTCAGAAGTGATGCGCATCGTGAAGCAGTAAATCGCTTTAAACATTACAAAAAAGGGCGGCCCGAAGGCCGCCCTTTTTTGTGGTGAATTATCCAGAATTCGCACTCATTCAGAAATGAATGTTGAAAGGAGAGCAGATTCCTACGTCGATGCCTTGAATTAAGGGTGGATTTTGCACGTGAAGAATTGAACCAACCCCAATCTTATGAAGCTTAGAAAGCTCTTATTGGCCCTGTGCCTAATACCGAACCTCCTCTCCGCCCAATACGGGATGAATGTGGAAGTTGTCAGTGAGGACGTAGGTGTGCTTGCCGGCGCCCTCGGCGTTGTCGACCTGACCGGTTACACCACTTACCGCGCCTACATCACCATGGCAAATGAGGACGACTTCCTCAGTTCCATTTCCGGTGATGCCAGCAATCCAACCTACATCACCACTACGACAGACTTCTACCATGCGGTCTTGGGAGGTGCCACGCCGAACGGAATCAACAGCTTGCTTTTCTCTGTTTACCCCGACTTGGAGTATGACAGCTGGGTGACCATTGGTCTTGAAGGAGCTCCCAACGCAGCGGCAGGTGAAGCCGCGGTATCCACGGTGCAATCGGGAGCCAATCCTTGGTCCACGGAATTCGATCCAGGCGGTGGCCTTCCGGGAGCCAGTGTCGCCATTGACGATGCCATTGGTGGCGCGTGGTATGCCCTGAACGGTGATGCCAATGGAATAGCGGGCACTGACCTTCAAGTTCTGGCCGGTCAATTCACCACCACGGGCGACCTGTCTCTTACGTTCTATGCCCAGATCTTTGTGAACGGGGAGGGTGTCAATGAGGTGTTGGGCACCTATACGTATCCGTCCACTGCGGCGACAGGCTGCACGGATCCCACCGCTTGCAACTATGACGAGTCTGCGGAAGAAGACGACGGCAGTTGCACTTACCCAAGTGAGACCTATCTCGACTGCAATGAAGAATGCATCAATGACGCCGACAACGACGGCGTTTGCGACGAATTCGAAACGGCGGGATGTACCGATGCCACAGCATGCAACTACAACGCCAATGCCACCGACGACGATGGCACCTGTGAATTCACAAGCTGTTTGGGATGTACGGATGCTATGGCCTGTAACTATGACATGGATGCAACCGTGGACGACGGTTCATGTGAGTTCACAACCTGTGCCGGTTGCACGGATGCCGGCGCTTGTAACTACGACATGACAGCGACCAACGACGATGGTTCTTGTGACTATAGTTGCATCGGCTGTACCGATCCTGAGGCTTGCAACTATGACGCAGGCTACACCGAGGATGACGGCAGCTGTACCTATCCGCTGCTTGATTATGAGGACTGCGACGGCAATTGTCTCAATGATGCAGACAACGATGGAGTATGCGACGAGGAAGAAGGCTGTGGCGATCCCGAGGCTTGCAACTACGACCCTACAACGGTTACTGTCCCGGCTGACTATTGTTTGATTGTGGATACAGTGCAGGTGCACACTGCAGGCGCGCTCGCCGGCATGACCACCTACCGTTACTACGTCAAGTGCTTGAATCCTGCCGACTTCGTTTCTTCAGTCTCCGGTGATCAGAACAACCCGACGGTTGTCAATACCACCTCTGATTTTTACCAAAACGAACTCGGAGGTGTTACACCCAATAACATCACGCCTTTCTTATTCGGAACATTCCCGGACCTGCAGTACGACAGCTGGGTAACCATCGGTATCTCCTCACAAGCGAATGCCACTGCTGGTGAGGCTGCCATATCTACGGTTCAGGGAACGGGCAATCCTTGGTCAACCAACTTTGACCCTGGCTTCGGTAACCCCGGAGGTGACATCGTCATCAACGACCCCGTTGGAGGAAGTTGGTTTGCCTTGAACGGAGATGCCAATGGCATCGCAGCAAACAGCGCCGACCAGCAAGTCCTCATAGCTCAGTTGACTACGAGCGGCGAGGTGTCAGGCAATTTCTACGTGCAGATCTTCGAAAATGGAGTAGGTGCGAATTCACTGTTCTTCAACTTCAACATCGGAGATGCTTGCATCGCTCCGGACGAAGACTGCGATTACCCCGTGGATGTTTACGGAGTGGATTATGTAGACTGTGATAACAACTGTTTGAACGATGCCGACATGGACGGAGTCTGCGACGAGGACGAAATCGCGGGATGTACGGATGCGGATGCCCTCAACTACGATTCCAATGCGACGGATGATGATGGCTCCTGCGCCTATCCTGCGGCCAGTGTCTTCGACATCATTGCAGACAGCGAAGTACACACGGTACTCGAGAACCTGGTGGTTTTGGCAGGTCTTGACAGCACGCTGACGTTTGACGGGGATTGGACGGTATTCGCCCCGACCGACGCAGCCGTGGATGCACTCCCCGACGCGGTGGTCAACTTCATCCTGGACAACCCTGAATTCCTAGCGGGTGTGCTCACCTATCACGTCACGGTAGGCGCTGTCACCAGCGACATGTTGAGTGACGGTATGATGATCGAGATGGTCAATGGTGACATGGCGACCATTTCAGTCGGCGCGGATGGCATTTTCATCAACGGTGCGGAAGTCATCATTGCGGACCTCATTGCGGAGAACGGAGTGGTGCACGTCATCGATGCCGTCATCGTTCCGCCGATCGAAGGTTGCACCAGCTTGGTCAGTTGCAATTACAACCCATTGGCTACAGTGGACGATGGCAGCTGTGAGAGCATCAGTTGTGCGGGTTGTTTGAATGAAACGGCTTGTAACTATGACAGCACCGCTACCATCAATGATGCGGGATCCTGCACCTTCCCTGAGGACCTTTGGGGTGCGGATTGGTATGATTGCCTCGGAAATTGTTTGAGCGATGTCGATAACGACGGCATTTGTGACGAAGAGGAAGTTGACGGCTGCATCTACGAGGACGCCTGCAACTATGACCCATCGGCTACGGAGGATGACGGATCGTGTGATTACCTCACATGCGCAGGTTGCACGGACGACATGGCCTGCAACTACGACAGTACGGCGACCATCGACGATGGATGCTTGTTCCCCGTCGATCTGTACGGTTCACCCTACGTTGACTGCGATGGCAACTGCATCAATGACTCCGACGGAGATGATGTGTGCGACGAAGATGAAATCGTGGGCTGTCTAGATCCCATTGCCTGCAACTACGACAGCACGGCAACGGATTACGATTTGACCTTGTGCGACTACAGCTGCTTCGGATGTACCGATGCCGGTGCCGCCAACTACGATCCGACGGCCACCTATGATGACGAGACTTGCCTGTATTGTGAATTGGCCATTGATACTGCCGTGACGGTCATGAACCTGTCCTGTGCAGGTGACGAAAACGGCAGCATCACCATTGAAGGTTCCAGCGGAGGATATGGCACGGTCGAATATGCCCTTGAAGGCCAGCCTTTCCAGCTGAATTTCACCTGGAACCAGCTTGCGGGTGACGCATACAAGGTGATTGCAATGGACAGCCTTGGTTGTGCCGATACACTGGAAGTTTTGGTGTCTGAACCAGCCGCCATCCAATTGTTGGCATTTGCCACGGATCCTTTGTGCAACGGTGGAGATGACGGGTCCATTCTCGCTACCGCCGAAGGTGGAACAGGTGACATCACTTTCGAATTGGCTGGAACCACTTCGAACGACGGAAACTTCGAAGGCCTGGACGCCGGTCCTTACACGATTTCTGCAACGGATGCCAACGGTTGTACCGTGGACATCGACGCTGTGGTGGAAGATCCCGAGGCCATCACCATTACTGTGGATGAGACAACCGATCCGGACAACGCACCAAACGGTGAGATTTCAGTTTCGGTTGAAGGGGGTACAGGTGATCTCACCTTCAGCTGGGAAGGACCGGATGGCAGCTACGACTCCGAAGACATCGCAGGTCTGACCGATGGTACTTACACCTTGACCGTTACGGACGAGAATGGATGTACGGAGACGGAAGTGGTGACGCTGACCACAGTGGGTATGACCGTGCTGGAAGGTGAGTTGTCCATTCAGTTCATGCCGAATCCGACCACAGGCCAGTTGATCATGGAAGTAGGGCAGTTGGTGAATGACGGCATCCTCGAGGTGTTCGACAACTCAGGGCGCCGCGTATTCCGTCAGGAGTCTTTGACCATCGGTCAACAGCTGCAACTTGACTTGAGCGGATTGGCCGATGGAGTTTACCAAGTCAGACTCTCCACGGACAGCGCCGTTGCTACCCAAAGAGTGGTGGTACGCCACTGACCTCCGAAAACTGCAAGTGATTGGAAAACGCCGGCCTTAGGGTCGGCGTTTTCATTTCCAGATGACGCGCAGATTGCAGAACTTCCCCTTGTAACATGAAGAGCCTTTTCAATTCCGATTTCCTGCAGCAAATGCACAGGATCCAAGCGATGTTCTGTTTGGTGTGCGCAGGTATCATACCATTTTCCTCCCTGCATGGACAGAACTGCGCCCCTGAGTGGACGGTTTCCATCGCGGTGATCCAGGGTTCCGACAGCGCCGGTTTGACCCTGACGGTGGATACTTCGGCCACATTTGGGTGGGATGCTGCCTTGGATTCTCTGTGTCCACCGGACTCGCTTGCCCCATTGGCGTGTTTTGTTTCGGAGGGTGCGGCCTACATCGTGCACGCTGTTCCATCGGATGGAGAGGCGATGATTCCCTTTTTCATTCAGACCGGAGAGGACAGCGTGGCCACCACACTTTCTTTCGACTTGGGAGCGTTCCTATTGGATTCCGCTTGGGTGTCGTGGTCCTCAAATGGAGACACGACCGTTCAGGATCTGATGGCGGATCCTGTGGTCGTTTTGGCGGACACACTGGGGCCGTTGGTTCTCGAAGGAGGCATCATACCGAGCTGCGACATTCTGGGATGCACGGATCCCGAAGGATGCAACTACGACGCAGCGGCGACCATAGATGATGGGAGTTGCACCTATCCTTTCTTCTGTTACGACTGCGATGAGAATTGCTTGTGTGATGAAGACGAAGATGGAGTTTGTGACCCCTTTGAATTTCCTGGATGCACGGATACGCTCGCGTGCAATTACGCTCCGGTTTACACCGAAGAAGACGGCAGTTGTTTCTATGCCCAGCCGGGTTTTGATTGTGCCGGATTCTGTCTGCCCGTGGTCAATGACGAATGCGGGTTTGCGGAGCCCATTGCTTGCAGTCAGGTCGTAAGTGCCACCACGGTGTGCGCGGACACGACGGAAAGTGACTATTGTGACCAATACAACATCGGTCAGTACTTCCACGGCGGCCTTTGGTACAGTATCATGGGAACCGGTGATACACTGAGGGCCACCATGTGTTTCGAGGAGACCGATTACGACACTTACCTCAGTATATACGAGGGAGATTGCGGCAACCTCGATTGTGTTGCGGGCAATGACGATCAGGACGAAGTGAATTTTTTTGCCGAGCCTTGCTTCGAGAATTTCCTCTCTTCTTCAGTGGATTGGGAGAGCGAGGAAGGGGTGGAGTATTTCCTTCACGTCAGCGGATCGAACGCGGTGACACCTGCCGTAGGAGGTTTTGATTTCGTACTCATTTGCGACGGTGTGGAAGTGGGGGCTTGTTTGGACTCTACCGCTTGCAATTTCAATCCCTTCGCTACTTTCGACGATGGCACTTGCGATTTCGTGACCTGCGCAGGTTGCGGACTGTTTTCGGCGTGCAATTACGATAGCACTGCGGTCATCAACGATTTCAACCTCTGCGATTTCAATTGCTACGGTTGCACGGATACAGGTGCTTGCAACTTCAATCCGGATGCCACCATTGAGAGTGGCCTGTGTGAGTATTCCTCCTGCGCAGGATGTCTGGATGCTGAGGCTTGCAATTTTGATGCGGAAGCCATCCTTGACGCGGGAAATTGTGAGTATACGTCGTGCGTGGGTTGCACGGATGCTGCGGCATCCAACTACAATCCGGATGCTACGGAGGAGGATGGGAGTTGCACGTATTGTGACTTGTTGCTGACCCCGCCCGTAGTTGTGCAGGAATCTTGTTTCAGCGCAGCGGATGGCCAGGTACAAATCAACTTGGATTCGGTGTTGTCGGACACCGTCTACTTTGAATTGACTGCGCCAGGTGTCAATGTGACAGGCGACTGGACGGATGGATTGTTTACTGGATTGATGCCGGGGAACTACCTGTTGGAAGTGTTCGACGGGGATTCGAGCTGCAGCGCCGTGCGCACCTTCACCATCGATGCTGCACCTGATGTCAGCCTGTTTGGCGTTGCCACCAGCCCTTTCTGTGCGGGTGGAGCCGATGGAGCCATTTCTGCTTTCACGGCCGATACCGTGGAGGTAGTAGGATTCTCATTGAACGGAGATGCCCCAACGACAGAGGACACATTCATCGGATTGTCGGCGGGCAACTACTTGCTCACTGTAGAGGTCATCTCGCCCAGTGGAGCCAGCTGTTTCGACACGACGCTGCTGTCGGTGGTGGATCCACCCGGAATGGTGGTGACCATCGATGAAATTGAGGGCGCGGATGAAGGAGAAGAAAATGGCGGAGTCAGCATCACCGTATCAGGAGGCGAAGAGCCCTACAGTTTCCAGTGGACCGGAGCGGATGGTACGTCGTCCTTTGAAGACCCCGATGACCTGGGATCAGGCGACTGGACTTTGGTGGTGACGGACGAGGATGGATGCACCGTCGAAGTGAACGTCACCGTGCCCGTTGGTTTGGACGAGTGGAAATCACCGCGCTTTGCCATCATGCCGAACCCCACGAGACACGATTACCGCATTGAGTTCGAGCGTCGGTTTGATGGCGTACTGGAGTTGATGGATGTAACCGGACGCACCTTGCATAGGAAGACGTTCAACGGATGGAGCTTCCAGGGCTCTCTCGCCGATCAGCCAGAAGGGGTTTATCTCCTGCGCGCTTGGGACCAGTTCGGAGCTACAGCCGTCATGCGACTGGTCAAGCAGGACTGAGCGTCCATCACATATCAGCAGCTGCGTATTGCTTTTCCCATAGGATTTTGCCTTCTGCATCATGGGTGCGAAGGGTCAGTACGCGCTCTTTGCGCGGACCCGTGAATTCAAGGGTTCCGAAGTTCCGCACGCCGACCATGGTCCCGGGCACCCTCAAGGTATTCGGCTCGTCGGTATGGTCGTAAGTGCCGCTCGTCAGAGCGCTGCATGTAAAATCGATGACCTTGTGTCCATTGCCCAAAGTGAGCTCACTCAGTTCTGAACTGTGACGGTCTCCCGAGAGAAACACCACGCCCCGGATGTCTTCCTTTTCGATGCGCTTCAAGATCCCATCGCGTTCTTCCGGAAACAGCGCCATGTTCTCAAAATCGGCGAAATCAGAGAGGAATTGACCACCGATGGCAATGACCTTGAAGGGAGCGCGACTGAATTGGAGGGCTTGAATGAGCCAATCGATTTGCACCTGACCCAAGACCTGTTTGGGCTGGGTCACATTGTCGTCATTCACGCGAAAAGTGCGGTTGTCGAGCAGGAAGAAATCGACATCGTGGAATTGGAACATGCCCGTGACGCCAGCACCCGATTCGGGCAGTCCTTGTGAAGGATTGGCCCAGAACTCCCCGAAAGTCTCGGCAGCCCAATCCTTGTGGATCCAGCTGCCATCGCTGTTGTCCGGCCCATAATCGTGGTCGTCCCAAGTAGCATAGTGAGGACAGGAGCCCAGCAGGCGTTGCAATTCCGGTGTTGCGCGGAGGTGGCTGTAACGGTGTTGCATGCCGGATCGGGAATACCAGTCGACTTCCCGGAAATAGACATTGTCCCCCAGCCACAGCATGGCATCCGGTTCCGCATCTGCGATGGCCTCAAAAATGCGGTAGTCCCCACCGTAGGGTTTGCCTGGTCGATCATACTTCGTCTCATTGATGAAGGCGCAAGAGCCAAGTGCCATGGTGAACGGGGGAGGGTCGAATCGATATTGCCAAAGGGGTTGGGTGGTGAACTTTTGGAGCCCCGCTTCAAATCCGGTTTGGGCCCGTTCACCGTCTACCAGCACCTGGAAGCGATAGGTCGTGGCAGGTTCCAGCCCCCCGACATCGAAAATGGCCGTATGTGCAGTTTGAGATTCGATGCGTTTTTCGGGCAATACGGTTACTTCGGTGGGAGCATTTCCCATGGAATCGGCCCAGCAGACGAGGGAAGCCGTGCAGGGAGCTTGGGTTTGAACCCAGATGCGGGCATCGCGCAAACCCACATGTCCCACCATGGGTTGGCATGCGAGTTGGGCAGTCAGCAGTGAAGGAAGGAGAGTCAAGAGGGCGGCCAAAGCGCCCCAACCAGATGTGGGCTTCATGAAAAAGGGGTTGGCCCGAATTTCGGTACCAACCCCCAAAGCGCAGCGCAGGATTGAAAATCAGTCAATGGTGTAGTCAACCCCTTCAATGGCGGGGCCCACTTTCACCATGTATTGAATGCCTTCCATCTCCACGCGGATCATTTTGTAGACCTCCCGGCTCGTGGGAAGGCGGAGATTGAAGGTTTGTCCTTCAAATCCATCGGGGTAGCGGGACTTGATCAAGGAACGAATGGACTGGTCGAGCTTTTCATAGCTCACAATGCGTCGGTTGGACATGGGGCAACAGTTTGGAATCGACTCACCGATACTGTTGGGGGTGCGAAAAGGTTGCAATCCGATGCAGGAAGACTGCAACCCAATGGTGCACCCCCGTGTGCGTTTGTATCTTCGTTTGGACAAAACCCAACCATGCTCAAACTGCTCGAACGCGTTGCCTCAGAGACTCCGGAAGACTTTGATTTCGAGTGGTTGGGCTCGTTTGTGAGGAGCATCGATATTCAGAAGTTGGAGCTTGCAGGGTACGTCCCTCCATACGATGAGGGCTCCGGGAATTATGCCCGGAACATTCTTCGGATGAGCCCGTTCGAAGTGGTGGTGCTTCATTGGCCACCGGGTGTCCAAAGTGCGATACACCATCACGAAGGATTCTGGGGCTATGTCTTGTGCCTGGAAGGAGAGGTGGAGAACGTGGAGTATACCTTCGACCCGGTCCATGCCGAATTGCGAGAGGTGGGAGCGCTGAGGGTTCGAAAAGGGGGGGTACTGCCTGAGCCAGACGGCACCATTCACAAAATCGTGAACCCCAGTCGGGAGAATGCGCTGGTCACCGTGCATTTCTATGCGCCCGCCCTCGAGACCCTCGATGGCATGGTCCTGTTTGATTCGGAAAAGAGGTGGTTGGCCGAGCTGAATGCAGAAGCTACAACAGCATCTTTCCACCAGGATGAACGCGGATTCCGCAGGCTCGAGAAGGATGCGTTCACCTTCGTTCCCCTCTCGGCAACGCCCGGTCACGATACCCACATGTTGTACCCTTTGATTCCCAAGCCATCTGGCAAGGAGATCATGGCGTCCCTGAATGCCTACTATACGGAGCAGGCAGCAGTGTACGACGTACTGGATGATTCCAGTGCCAAGCGAAGCGCCTACACGATGGGAATCGATAAACTCATCGCCGAAGACCTTTCTTCTCATGCCCCGCGACGCATGCTCCACATTGCCTGCGGTACCGGGAGGAGGGCCTTGGGCATTCGCGAGGCGTCGCGCAGGTCCTATGATCTGGAGGGTGTGGACATCAGTGCTTTGATGGTGGAACAGGCGAAGTCACGCGGGGTGGATGCGAGAATCGGCAACTGGAGTGACTGCCATGTAGAGAAGGAAGGCTACGACGCCATGGCATTCCTGTATGCTTTCGGCCATATACCAACGATGGAGGCCAGGCGAAAGAGCTTGACGAAGGTGTTTGACTCCCTCAAGCCGGGTGGCAGGTTCTACTTCGATGTTTTCAATGTGGAGAACCCGAATGAATGGGGGCCGGAAGCCATGCGGTTATTTGAGGAATTGAACCTCGAATTGGAGGGGTACGAACCGGGAGACTTGTTCTACAAAAGACACGAGGGAGAGTCTGTGGCTTTCTTGCATTACTGCACACCGGATGGTATCCTGAAGCTTGCAGAAGAGTGCGGCTTTCGGGTGCTTGACACCCATCGGGTTGGATATGTAGAACGCTCGGGCGAGCCCTTGCGGCCGCATGAGGACGAAGGCAACCTGCTGATTGTGGCGGAAAAACCCATTTGAAACAACACGGACTTCAGCACGGTTCCATCCACGATGAGCGGATTTGAAGACAGAAAGGAGTACGCGAAAGGTCAATTGACCGCGGAGACATTGCAGGATGTGGACAACGCCCTGCGACGCTGGTTGACAGAGGCAAAACAGAGCGACCCTCAGGATTACAACGCGATGACCTTATCCACCGTGGGCCTCAACGGGCATCCCAATGCCCGTGTGGTTCTGCTGAGGTCCGTTGAAGAGGTGGAAGGGGCACCGGCCATTGCCTTCTATACCAACTATCAAAGTGAGAAAGGGCAGGAGTTGACGGCCCATCCCCATGCTGCGGCCACCTTTTTCTGGAAGGAGCTCGAACGCCAGCTGAGGATCAAGGGGCGCGTCACGCGGATGTCCGAAGCAGCGTCCGATCGGTATTTCGCATCCCGCCCACGGGAGAGTCAGATCGGGGCATGGGCCTCCGAGCAGAGCCGCCCAGTTTCTGATCGGAAAGACATGGAATCCGCATGGGCGGCCTTCGATCGAAAGCATCCGGACGTTGTGCCTCGACCGTCGCATTGGGGAGGGTTCCTGTTGGTGGCCGAGCAGATTGAGTTCTGGCAAGGCCGACCGGGCCGAATGCACGACAGACTAGAGGCCCGAAAGCTACCCGAGGGATGGGACATTCGCCGCCTACAGCCTTGAGGTGGGAACTCAGAATATGTGGAGAACCAAGCCTTTGAGGTACTGGGCTTCCGGATGGCCTGCCAGCGTCGGGTGATCGGCGGGTTGCCCCAATCTTCTCAGAATGCGCACCGTTTTGCCGGATTCAACGGCGGCCGCAATGATGGTGTCTTCGAACAACTGGGCGTCCACTACTTGAGAGCAACTGAACGTCCATAGGAGGCTGTCCTCCGGCATTTTTCTCATGGTCAGCGCATTGAGTCGCTTGTATCCCTGAACCGCTTTGTGACGGTTGGCGCGACTCTTGGCGTAAGCAGGAGGATCCAAAATGACCACAGGAGGGAGGATTTCCTTTTCACGCAAGTATGCCATCACATCTCCACGGATGCCCTCATGGCGACCGGCATATCCGTTGAGCTCGGCATGATGGCATGCGGCTTCAACCGCAAGTTCGGAGGCATCCAAACTGATGACCTTGGGGCTTCCACCTTTCAATGCAGCCATGCTGAATCCTCCAGTATAGCTGAATGCATTCAGCACCTCACGCGTCCCGACCCATTCCATGAGCAGCCTTCGATTGTCACGTTGATCGAGGAAAAAACCTGTCTTCTGTCCGTTGAGTGGGTCCACGACATATCGAATGCCATGCTCGCGAACTTCTTGGCGCACATGTTGCGGTGCTTCTGCTCGTGACCAGACCACTCCATCTGTGCTGTCCATCTGTTGCGCGCCGGGCAACTTCTTGAGCAGAATGGCACTCTTGTCCACGATGATGTCGAGGCGGTTGCCCAGAATGCTTCGCATGGAAGATTCAATGTCACCCCAGGCCTTGTGCATGCCCATCGTATGGGTCTGGACTACGGCCAATGTCCCATAGAGATCGATCACCAAGCCGGACAGGCCATCGCCTTCACCGTGAATCCAGCGGAAGCAGTTGTTGTCACCGTCGGAGGAACCGGTATTGAAGCCAACCGACCGACGAATCAGCAATGCCTGGCTCAACTTTTCCACCCACCAATCCGCATCAGGAGGAAGAAGGCGCTTTCCTTCGGCCAATATTCTAACCGCAATGGACCCTTCTCCCCAATGTCCCCATCCCAGCGCTTGGCCCTCTGAGGAAAATACCCGGACCCAATCTCCGGCTGAAGGAGGAGCGGCGTCTACTTCCATTCTTTGAATGGCACCTGAAAACACCCAGGGATGCCCGCGCAGCAGGCCTTTCTCCTTTCCGGGATGAAGGTGAATATCCGGTGGGCGGTTGACAGCATCCGACATGGCGGGCCAAGGTAGCCTTGAAGGGGGTGATGTCCTTCAGTCTTTGATCTTGAGGCGGCCTTGCTCCAAAATGAGCCATTCTTCTGCCCGCCAGATCTCCAATTGTTCGCGAACCGCCTCGCGGTGAACCGAGGGAACCATCTGTTGCAATTCCGATGCAGTGATGCCTTCTTTGATGCGGCTTTTCAGCCACGATTCATCCGGTGGGGCAGGCGGGGCGCACACATCACAGATGCCGCAGGGGGGATTGGGTTCCGGCTCAAAGACAGACTCCAGAAACCGGGCCCTGCATTCATCGGTTTCCAGATAAGCTTTCATGCGGTTCCAACGACTCCTTGCATCCGCCATCCTTTGGTCCAGGATGTCCTTTGGCAATCGCGCCTTTTGAGCATCCGGACGCGCCTTGTGGAACCGCACTGAAATGCGATCGGAAGGCCGCGACAAAACCAATGCACCCTTTTCCTGCAGCCGCGCCAAATGCGCCCACACAACCTCTTCGGGAGCACCGAGTCGTGCTGACAGGGATGGAATGTCGAGGGACCATGGCGTCCTCCGCCTGAGACTCTGGTCGGCAAGAAGACACTTGAACAGGGCCTGTTCCGAACCGAATCGATCATCGCCCAATGCCAGGTCGCTGGCCCCCAAACTCCATTGAGCCGTAGACCATTCGCGAACGCGGCCGGTTTCCAACCATCCTGCGCGGGACATCAGTTCGATGGATTTCCTGACCAAGGATGCCGTGGTCTTGGCGCGTTCCGCCAGTGCATTGAGTGAAAGTTCGGCGAAGTCTTCCATCGCGCTTCCAACTGCGAGGCTGAGGTCATTGGCCACCGCTTGAAGCACCCGTTTCACGGTAGCGTGATCGGGCCATTGTCTGAGCACGTGTTGTTCCGCTTCTGCAACCGCATCCGCATCGAGGAAGATTTCAGCACGGGCGGGGGCCCCATCTCTGCCTGCGCGTCCAGCCTCCTGAATGTATCCCTCCGGTGTGTCCGGTACGTGCGCGTGGGCGATGTGCCTCACATCCGCCTTGTCAATCCCCATTCCGAAGGCAGTGGTGCATGCAAGGACCGTGAGTTGCCCTTGAATCCAACGTTCTTGATGCTCCATCCGATCCCTCCGTGACATGCCGGCATGGTATGCTCCAGCCTTGAATCCATGGGCCTGTAACATCGCGGACATGTTTTCTGCGTCCCGGCGGGTACGTACGTACAAAATGGCAGATCCGGTCAACCTGTGCGCCCAGTCAATCACGGCTGCATAACGGTCCCGAACAGGGTGCACCGCAAAGGAGAGGTTGGGGCGACGCATGTCCACACGGATGCGCGAAACATCGGTCATGCCCAGCAGGGTC
>JAURDB010000058.1 GCA_030828175.1 Flavobacteriales bacterium | reverse complement strand
GGTTCCACGCCTTTGGACGCTGAGTACAGCTGCAGCGACTCATGGGATGTGGGAATTCCCGTTGCCTCTGACAACTGTGATACAGAAGTTGAGCAGTCTTGCGATTTCGAACAGACCTATGCACTCGGGGAAGATTGCCCCTATGAATACACGCAGGTGTGGACATGCACGGCTCAGGACGACTGCGGAAACAGTACCACGATCAGTTGGACCATCACGATTGTGGACGATGAGGGCCCCACCTGCCTCTGTGAAGACATCACAGTGTGCTGTCCGTCGGAAGTACCCATGCCAGTGGACCCCATTTGCACGGACCTTTGTGATCCCAACCCCACGGTGATCTTGCTGGATGCGGACACCGCTTGGGATGCAGACTGCCCAACTCAAGGGGTCATCTTTAGGTACTGGTTGGCTTCCGATTGCAGTGGCAACGAGACCATGTGCACCCAGACCATCACCATCGAAGATGAAGTGGCCCCTTTGTTTGAATACACCTGTGGATACACCGATGGCGAGGTCATTGAAATCTGCTGTGAAACCGCCACGGAACAGGATTTCCTGAGCTATCAATGCGACATGACCTGGACAGATCCGGGTTGCAGTGACGACAACGTCATCTATGAGTACACAAGCGTCCTTGACTTTGAAGGAGATGTGGCAACCGGCTGCACAGCGAGTACGCCAGAAGCCTATGAAGATGGTGAAACCTGCACGGGATACACCCCCCATGCGCTCAGGCTGTTCAACCTGCCGAGCGGCGACAAATTCTTTGGACTCAATGCACCGGGCATCATCACCTACATCGGCGATTCGGCGTGGTCCTATACCGCATCATTCTACGTCATCGACGAAGCCTCAGGAGACATGAGCGATTATGACGGATTCTCCATCGATGTCCTGTTCGATGAAGGTTTGGACTGGGCACATTGGTCCGACCAGGATTTCCAGACGGGATACAAAGCCGACTGCCCCTTCATTGGAGACAATCACGAAGAATGGATGTACTACCTGTTGTCATCGGGAACCTTGACGGGATTGGGCGTGTACGATGGCAGCTCGTTCACCTTGGCGCACCAGCCAGCCAACCTATTCTATGCTTGTCAGGTAGGTGAAGGCGCAAACAACGCCAACGGCAACCATGGATTCAGTTCTTGGATGACCCTCTCGGGGAACTACGTCTATCTCGGACAGTCAATTCCCTTCTCCGGAAGCGGCGACATCTTCGGAGATTTGGATTGCTGCTCAGGAGGAAGCTACACCCAGACCGTCACCCTCCACGACTGCGGCTGCAACACCAACTCCCTGACCTGGACCGTGCTCGCAACAAGCGATGGATGCGGCGTCATCGCAGAACAGGAAGGCGGGAACGCAGAAGAGGTCGACGTTTCCGTCATTGGAGGAAACTCCAACCCGGTGGAAGACAAGTTCCCAATCAGTGTGCTCGAAGTGGCTCCGAACCCGACGAACAATGCCACGCAGGTGCAATTCATCTCCTCGGCTGCGGTTCGACTCCACATGGACCTCATCCAAATGGATGGCAGCGTGGTGATGAACCTCTACGATGGGGACATCCACCCGGGAATGATCTACACCCAGAACTTGCTGTTGAGCCAGTTTGAAGCGGGCATGTATCAGATTCGTTGGTCCACCAACCAAGGAACGATCACCAAGAAAGTTTTGCTGACGAACTGATTCGGTAATTCACCCACCACAAAAACCCCGAAGAGCGCCCTCGCAGCTCTTCGGGGTTTTTCTTTTGGACCGCATTTGCCGGCGAAGTTTGGGCGGAGACAAATCAGCACCATGAAACAGTCCGATACATTAAGTATGAGGTTTTGACTAACTATTATATTTAACCATGGGCATTTTCCCCCGTATTTCGTTCATTCTCTGGACCGTGCTTTTCTCGATGTCTTCCCATGCACAATGGGTGGACATCAGCGACAGCATTGCGCTTCCCGTGGAAATGAACTACGGGTACTACTCTCCCGGGGTCAGTGCGGTGGACGTGGATGGCGACGGATGGGAAGACCTGACCTGGGGGAATGACCTCCACGGCATCGACCTCTATCTGAAATCGGACTCGGGGTTCTCGGCCCACCCAGTGGACCTGGGCATGCAGCCCGGCGATTGCACCGTGCGCAGCACGGTATGGGCCGACATGGACAACGACGGCGACCAGGACCTCTTCCTCACTTGCCGGGTAGGCCAGAACCGGGTTTTTCGCAACCTGGGAGATCTGGTCATGGAGGACATCACC
Organism: Flavobacteriales bacterium; assembly: GCA_030828175.1. Lineage (GTDB taxonomy): Bacteria > Bacteroidota > Bacteroidia > Flavobacteriales_D > Sanyastnellaceae > UBA8752. The sequence goes on along the minus strand of JAURDB010000058.1, from coordinate 11,757 downwards.
GACAGCTGTGGCATTGTGCTGGACGATACACGCCGCTCCTTCGGCATCTCCCTGGCGGACATCAACCGAGACGGGAACCTGGACCTGTTCATCTGCAATTATTCCATCAATGACTTCTACCCCAACGAGTTCTATTTGGGGGATGGCGCAGGCCATTTTGCCTACACCGAGTGGGGCCTACCCCAGGATTATTACCGGGTATCCCACCAATCCCACTTCCTGGACCTCGACGGGGACGACCTCCTCGACCTGTACATCCTGAATGACCGGGGCACGGGCAATGAATGCTACCGGGGAACGGATACAGGCTTTGTGGAAGTATCTGCGGAATGGGGATTGGAAGCCCAATTGGATGCGATGGGCGCCGATTGGATCGATGAGGAGCTGGATGGCAAACGGGAGGTGTTCATGACCGGCACGGATGAGGCCTTCTTTTTGAAGGACACCGGCGATTTCCAATTCGCCGACGTAGCACCGGATTATGGCCTCCCCACCGAAATCACAACGGGTTGGAGCGTTCTCGGAGCGGACTTCGACAACGACGGTTGGGAAGACCTCTATGTGACTTCCGCCGATTGGGTCGTCTACACCTACCCCATTCCTTCCTATTACACCGTTCAGCCCAACCAGTGGTACTGGAACGACCATGGGAACGGGTGGGTCGACCGCAGCAGCGAGCTGCCCGGGCTGATGTCCGAGATCTACGTGGCGGCCAAGGCCGACTGGAACCAGGATGGCGTGGTCGACATCGCAGCCGTGGAAGTAGGGCCCGTTGCATTGCTGATGGAAGGTGAGCCTTCGGAAGGACATTGGCTCCAGGTCCGCCCGCGGGGAACCCAGACCAACCTCGATGCGATTGGAACCAAGGTGACGGCCTACACCACCGATTCCTCGGGAACCGTCATCCAGCGGGTCAGGCAGTCAGCCTGCGGTGAAGGGATGCTGGCACAGCACTCGCGCTGGCTCCATTTTGGATTGGGAAATACCAACACCGTCGACTCCCTTGAAATTCGCTGGCCCCTCGGCGCGGTCGACGTGCTGTATGATGTACCGGCCAATCAGCGGCTGGAGGTTACAGAGGGAGCGGTCGCCGCGGATTGCTCAGACATCGCGACCTATTTGCCCGAAGCGTGCGGTTGTCCCGCGGATTTTGACGCCAACGGCACCGTTGGAGTGGAGGACATCATCCACCTCCTCGGAGCGTTCGGCTGCATTTCGGGCGATTGTGCGGCAGACCTCGACGGGGATGGCATCACCGGCACGAACGACATCGTGATCCTTCTGGCTGCCTTCGGCAATCAATGCCTCATCGACTGACTCCCTCAGCGCAACACATAGGGCGCTGAAGCCCAACCCCTTTCTGCTTCCGACAGGTCATACGTGGTGTCAATCAAGGCGCGCACGGGCCCTCCCCCTTCGGACAGGCGAATGTCCGCGTGGAAAGTCACGTCACGGCCAATCTGCTCCTCCACACGGCGGGCCATGTCCGCTACAAATTGTACCATGAGATCCGGTTGGCGCAACATCTTTTCGCGTTGCCATGCCGTCAATGCGAGATCGGCATTGGGCGTCAAGTCGAAGCGTTCACCAGTGGCGGGATCCTTCGCGAAGAAGGCATAGCTGTCCACCCGCTTGGCCGTCAGCTTCATTCGCCAGGACCAGCGGTGCCCTTCATGGGTCCACGTGCTCGACCCCGGATAAAAATGGTGCCGCAAGGGCAGGGCCAATTGCAACAGGACAACCGCTGCGAGGGCCACAGCCCCTACCAGGGAAAGCGATTGCGGCGTTCCTTCCATCTCGCGCTCCTTCTTTTTCTCCTTGCGAAATGCATCAGGCCAATCCGGAGCGAAGAAAATCGTGGTGACCGCCAGCATGAACCAAGGGAAGACCCCTACGTCCACCAGCAGCAAGGCATTCAGGAGGTGAAATCCGGCCAACGCAATGAACATGGCTTTTCGGGTCCGGTGCATCAGCAACAAGGGCAAAGCCAGCAAATCCAACAACAGCCCGCTGTAGACCAGCAGTTGCAACATGAAGGGACCACTGAGCATGGCTGCCGTTGCCGCATCGTGGCCTCCCGCCTCAATCACAGCCCGCATGGAACCTCCGGAGAGCCAGAGCGGATCCAACTTGGCGATGCCGGCAAAAAAGTAGACCACCCCGATCTGAAACCGCATGGCCCAGATGCTCCACAAGGGAACTGTCTCGGTCGTTCCTTCCTTGGAGCCGCCGAGCACAAACCTGCGGTCGGAAGGCAAAAACACCATCCAGGCGGAAAGCAGGGCGATGAGGTAGGTGTGGTTCCGGTAGGCCGCCGCTTCCAAGAGGAATCCATAGGCAAACGACAGAAACAGAATTGCCGCTCCCCAGCGGGTCCTCCACCCCACTGCGACCATCGCGGCCCCGACCAGCATCGCGGCAAATACAACATGCATGGCGGGTTCCGGCAGAGGTTCGAGCCATTCGAAACCGGCATACTTGAAATGGAACGTGGGAATCAACAGCGTATCCCGATGGATTCCTGCCACCCAATACCGGAGCATTTCAAAGAAGACCAAACCACCGAAGGCCGCCCGGAAAACTCCGAGAGAAGCACCGCTGACGGGGTTCGCAGCATGTTGGCGCAGCGACTTCATCATGCGTATAATTTACGAAGGAAGCGCTGGAAAGCCCCGGAGCGGCGATGGCGAAATCGTGCTAGCTTGTAGACGTGAGCGAGCACGATGTCATCATCTCAATGTCGGAACCCCGTTACTGGGTCATGCTCCTCAGCTGCGTGGGTGCAGGGCTCTGGGCCGTCCGATACTTCCACAGGAACCTGGGCGACAGCGTCAGGGCCCGAAAAGGGTTGGGCATCTTCATGCTGGGATTGCAAGGGATCGACCTTCTGCTGGCACTGTTCCATCCCGACATCGGATTCTCCATCCACCGCTCCCTCCCCCTTCATTTCTGTGGGTTGAACACCCTGCTCATCGGATTCAACTGCTTCTGGATGAACCGGGCCATTTTCTCGTTCAGCGCCTTCATGGGCATGATTGGCGGCGCCCATTCGGTATTGACCCCGCAGCTGCCCTCTGGCGACCTGCTTCCCCTTCTTCTGCTCTTCTACATCAAACACGCAGCCCTCGTATTCGTCCCCATCATCATGGCGCGCTCTTACGGTCTGCAATTCCGGAAGTACGATTGGATCCGGACCTATGGATGGTCGGTCGGCATCTCGACCGTGGTGATGGGCTTCAATGCCTTGCTGAACCTCCAATTTCCCCACCCAAATGGACTGGTGGCCAACTACATGTACGTCTGGGAGGCACCGATGGCGGACAACCCCTTGGTGTTCGACTGGCCGTGGCCCTGGTACTTGGCACCGTTGCATGTCGCATTGCTCGTGCACCTCATCCTCATCAACGCGGCCTTCCGCAGATGGCTGCCTTGGGTTGTGAAGGGAAACAGAGTGGCGTGGTACGCCTGACCACCATCTCCCGCCTTGATTTTGTAGACGAAAGTCATTATATTTATGTCATGATGCGTTTCAACTGCTGCTGCTGTTGTTGTCTTCTCCTCGGGGCCTTGGGCTTCCGAAAGGGGACGCGCTGATATATCTCTCCCTTTCAGAAACCATTCGATGGCCCCCTGCGTAAGCACGGGGCCTTTTTGTTGTCCATAAAAACGAGAAAGCCAACATGACGGCCTCGCAAATACCCCAGGAAATCCTGCTCCAACGCCACCGGGCATTGTCGGTGCGCGTGGGAAATACCCCTTTGATCGCATTGCCTTCACTCACCGAAGACCTCGGGCCCGAAGTGACCATCATGGCCAAGCTTGAGTGGCACCAGATCGGCGGCAGTGTGAAAGCCAGGGCAGCCCACGCCATTCTGGGCGAGGCCTTGTTAGACTTTCATTCAAAAGGCAAGCGTTTCCTCGACGCCAGCAGCGGCAACACCGGCATCGCTTATGGCGCCATCTGTGCAGCCCTCGGCATTCCTTTGACACTCTGCCTGCCTTCCAATGCCAGTCCGGAGCGCAAGCGCATTCTCGAGGCCCTCGGCGTGGAAATCATTCCGACCAGTCCCTACGAGGGAACAGATGGCGCTCAGGCGGAATGCCGGTCCATGATGGAAGCACAAGAAGACCGCTATTACTACCTGGACCAATACGGCCATCCGGCCAATCGGCGCGCCCATTACCATGGAACCGCTGGCGAAATCTGGATGCAGACCGGTGGCGATGTTACCCATTTCGTGGCCGGGCTGGGCACCACGGGGACTTTCAACGGCACGACCACACGTCTCAAAGAATTCAATCCAGACATCCAATGCATCGCCTTCCAGCCCGAGAGCGCGCTCCACGGCCTCGAAGGCTGGAAGCACCTCGAAACCGCCGATGTACCGCAGATTCACGACCACAGCATTGCCGATGAACATCGCACCGTCAGCACGGAAAGTGCCTACGAGATGGTTGTGGACATGGCCAACAACGAAGGCCTCCTGATCAGCCCATCCGCGGGTGCCAACCTCGCAGCAGCCCGCTCCGTAGCAGAGGAACTGGAGCGCGGCACCATCGTCACCACCCTCGCCGATGACGCCTCCAAATACGGCGAGGTCATGGCCCAACTGTTTTGAACGATGACGACCGCATCACCCCAAGCCAACGGTTGGTCGCCCCTCGGCCACCTCGGAAAACCCACCGGCGCGCATTCCGCCCATTCCGGTCAGCTCCACATCGAAGCCCTGCCCCTTCAGGTGTCCTTTGATGTGTTGGAAACCATGAAAGCCAACAGCCTTGCCGCCTATCCGGGCGAAGGATGCGGCTTTCTGATTGGAACCGACGGCCCCGAAGGCCGGGTCATCCGACAGGCCATCGAAGTGGACAACGCGGCCGGAGAAGACCAGCTGCGCCGGTTCCAGATGTCTCCGCTCGACTTTCTCAAGGCCGAGCGCGCCGCCGCCCGGGAAGGACTGGAAGTCCTCGGCATTTTCCACAGCCACCCTGACCACAGGGCCATTCCCAGCACACACGACCTGCAAGGTGCCCTGCCGCACCTGAGCTATGTCATCCTGGCCGTGGACGGCAGCGGCTCCGTGCCCGAGGTAGTGGAAGTCCGCTCATGGCAACTCGATACCCAGCGCATCTTTTCCGAAGAAACCCTCCTTTCACAACGCAACCTCTCACAATCCCATTGACACTCCCATGAATTCCATCATCATTCCCACCCCCTTGCGCAAGTTCACCGGCGGCACCGGCCTCTTCGAATCCCCTGCCGACAGTGTCAAAGGGCTGCTCGACGACCTCGTGGCTTCCCACGAAGGACTCCGTCCGCACCTGTTCGACAACGACGGAGACCTGCGGTCCTTCATCCGCGTCTACGTCGGCGACGAGGACATCCACGAACTCGACGGCACGGCCACGCGCCTGACGCCGGGAACCGAAGTGAGCATCATCCCCGCCATTGCTGGTGGCATCTCCTGAAGACCATGGTCAATCCGTTCACCAAGGCCGAGCTCGAGCGCTACAGCCGGCACCTCATCATCCCCGAATTCAACCTCGAGGGACAACGCAAACTCAAGGAAGCCCACGTTCTGGTCATCGGGTCCGGTGGACTGGGCAGCCCCATGCTGATGTACCTGGCAGCGGCGGGCGTGGGCCACATCGGCATCGTGGACTTCGACGTGATCGAGGACCACAACCTCCAGCGCCAGGTCCTGTTTGGCGTCGACCAGGTCGGGGCCTCCAAGGCCCAAAGTGCCAAGGACCGCATCCTTGCCCTGAATCCACACATCGAGGTGACGGTGCACGAAACGCGCATCACCTCCGAGAATGCGCTCGAGCTCATCGAGCAGTACGACGTGGTGGCGGACGGAACGGACAACTTTCCGACGCGCTATCTCGTGAACGACGCCTGCGTCCTTGCCGGCAAGACCAATGTGTACGCGAGCATTTACCGGTTTGAGGGCCAATGCAGCGTCTTCAACTACCCCCGACCGGACGGCACCCGCGGTCCGAACTACCGCGACCTCTTCCCCTCGCCACCACCGCCAGGCCTTGTCCCCAGCTGCAGTGAAGGCGGCGTGATCGGCGTTTTGCCGGGCATCCTCGGGTCGCTGCAGGCACTGGAGGTCATCAAGGTGATCAGCGGAGTGGGCGATGTGCTCGACGGCCGGCTCTTCCTCTTCGATGCGGCCACCTTCGGCACCCGCACCCTCAAAGTGCGCCCCAACGCCAAGAACCCGTTGACCGGAGAAAACCCCACACAAACCGAACTCATCGATTACGAGATGTTCTGCGGCCTGGGTGGTGCCCCCAAGGAGGAGCGCCCGGTGAAGGAAATCACCCCGGTCGAACTCGATGCCCTCTGCAAAAAGGGAGAAGCCCCCGTGCTCATCGATGTGCGCGAACCCTACGAATTCGCCATCGCTGAGATGGGGGGCGTCCTGATGCCCGTGGAATCCGTACCGGAGCGTGTGGCGGAGATTCCAAAGAATCGACCCGTGGTCATCCATTGCCGCAGCGGCGTGCGATCGGCGCGCATCATACGCATGCTGGAGGACGAACACGGCTACGCCAACCTGCTCAACCTCAAAGGCGGCATCCTCGCCTGGCAGGAGGACGTGGACCCCTCCCTCGCCCGATACTGAGTCAGCAGCTCGAGCCGAACAGCCCGAGCAGGAAGAGCACGTCCGTCACGTTGACGCTGCCGTCGGCATTGACATCCGGCGGGCCGCAACTGCCGTCACATCCAAAGCTGCCGAGCAATTGCAGGATGTCGGACACCCCGACGATGTTGTCGCCGTCGAGGTCGCCCGGGCAGCCGACGGTGCCCGTGAATCCGACGGTGCAACCGGTTCCGGGGTCGGTGGCCGTGAGCGCGTAATCGCCTGCTCCGTCCACCGTCAAGGTCGCCCCCGTTGCATCGAGCACCGTGCCGTTCAACGACCAGGTATACCCCGTCCATCCTGTGGGTGCCTGCAGCTCGCCCCCTGCCAGAATCCAGTACAAGGAAGGAGGATCAAGAGATTGTAAATCAAGCACTTCAAGCGTTTGACAATCGCCTGAAGCAGTGCCGATATAATGGTAGATTCCCGGCTCATCCGCTACCGTGTTGCCCCAGCCCAAAGAGGCTCCCGGACACAGTCCCGATTGTGTGGTATCGAAGGCACAGACTTCAGAAACCAAGGCGTACTGTGCTGCCGCAACCGGGCCGCAACTTGCGTCATAGACGGCGGTCTCATCCCCTGTCACCGCAAGGCCACAGGGCGAAGACCATGCATTGGATCCCGTCGCATTGCGTTCCACCAATGACAGGTTGCCCAAGCCATCGGCCCAAGAAGCCAGCACCCCGGCTTCCGTTCCCATCTCCCAAGCCGTCCCCGCATCGAATGCACCGGCACCGTATTCATCGATGACCCAGTAGCCGAAGGGCAAGGCCTGCGCAGGAGGCGCGTCCGGCATGGGATCGAGGCGGTTCACCACGACCTCCCCACCGGGGTTGGCGGCACCGGCAGCGACATTCAAGCTGCCCCCCGCAGCCGCCAGCGGATAGATGCCCGAGGCGTCGACGGTGACGCGATCCAGCACGCCGGAGCCCACCACCGCCGTCGAAGCGTCGAGCGTCGCAGGGCCTGTGAAGACCCCGTGCTGGGAGCTGCCGTGCTTGTTGACCAAGAAATACGTGTCCTCGTTGAATTGGTAGTAGGCCACCAGATCGGGATCGGTATCGAGGTCTTCCTGGGTCAGGGTGAGGTGACGCTGCTCTCGGATCTCCCCCCGGCTGAGGGTACGGTTCCAGATTTTGACTTCGTCGATGGAACCGGTCATGTTGCGGCTGCCCCAACCGCGATAACTGCCAAGGAACTGCGTGTCCTGCTGACCCAGGCCTGCCCCGAAGGCGTGGAAGGCCTCCTGCCCATTGAGGTATACCCGGACGCCGTCCGGCGCCACCGTCATGGCCACGTGCGACCACTCGTCTTGCGGCACGTAGAGTCCGCTGCTCCACCACCAGGCGCCGTTGGGCCAATGGTAGCCGAGTTCGTTGTTCTGCCGGAAGTTGAGACCGCCGCCGTTGCCCGCCGCGATGGCGATGGCGGTGTAATCGGGTTGGATGCCCTCGGGGCGGACCCAGGCCGAGACGGTGTAAGTGTTGGTCTCCAGCCCCAGGTCGTGGGTCAATCCGTAGCCGTTGGTTCCGGAGCAATGCAGGGCCATCCCAGGTACGCCGGACGCATTGCAATTGCTCAGGGGCCCGACCTCCACCATGGCAGGTACCGAGCGGGTGTCGCTGAGTCCATTGCCATCGGTCACCGTCAGCGATACGTCGAATGCCCCGGCATCCCCGAAGATCACCACCGGATTCCGCACCGAAGTGGAGGAGACGAATTCCGGCATGGGATCGAACGACCATTGCCACGTAGCCCCATCGTGGTTGAGGACGCTGTGGCATTCAAAACGCACGGTGTCACCCGCACAGAACACGTTGGGGTTTGACGTCATGGGCTGGGCAATCGGAGAAGGTGCGAACGGAAAGTTGGCCTCCCAGATGCCCTTTCCCTTGTCTCCCACGCGCAGCACACCGTCGCGGTGGAAGGGAATGCACTCGAACGGCGCCCACCGCGCGGGCAATCCCGTGCCAAAGGAGGTCCATTCGGTGGCATCCGCCGCCCGGTGAAAGGCTCCCGTGGTCGAAACCACCACCGTACCGGCATCGCCGAGGCACACCACATCGCGCAGGTCCTCCCCGCCCAGTCCGGTGAGCAGGTTGGCCCAAGTTTCGCCGCTGTCCAGGGAGCGCCGGACGCCATCCGCATCGGCCTGGATCACCCAGACTTCATCGTCGTTGGCCGGGTTCAGCGCGACCTCCATGCTGCTCCAATTCGTGGGCAGTCCAGACAGCGAGGTCCACGTATCGCCGCCGTTCAGCGAGCGGTACAGCGTGCAGGTACTCCCGGCGCGCACCACGGCAAAGAAAAGGTCGCGGTTGCCCCGCCCCTGCTCGATCTCGAGTACCGTTCCGCTGCCGAAATCGTGCATCAGCTGGAAGTCGGCACCGCCATCGAAGGAGCGGTAGAAGCCGCTGCCGTTGCCGAGCGCGAGGTGGTCCGCATAGAGCGGGTCGCGCACCAATTCGCTGGACCGGGAGTCCACGTAACTCTCGGTGGGATACAGGGACAGGTTGCCTATCCCCGTTGGCGTGCCGTTGAATGCCGAAGGCAGACGGAGGTCGCCGATGTCGCTGAAGCGGATCTCGTTGTTGTCGAGCGGATCCACGTATCCCGTAGGCGCCTCCGCCCCGCCGAGCCGCAGATGCTGGCCCGACCCGAAGTCCTGCCGGAAGCCGGTGTTTCCGTTGTGGTAACGCCCGCCGGATTGCACATCGAGGTTCCACCCTTGCGAGAAGCCCCACAGCGTGGTGTTGTAGATCCCGTATTTGCGGCTCGTGTGCGTCACCATCTCGTCCGAGCTGTAGTTCAATCCCCCATCGGTGGCCAACCACACATCGTCACCGAGGACGTGCATGTCCTGGATGTCCGGGTGCACCCAACCGATGTCGTAGGTACTCGCCCCATAGGCGCCAATGCGCTGCCACGTCACCCCGCCATCGTCCGTCTGGTTGAGGGCGGTCACCCCCACCCAAACGCGGTCGGGATCGTTGTGCGATACCGTCATCGCAAAGTCGTAGAAGCCCTGATAGATGCCGGTTCCATTCATGTTGCCGGTAGCCAGGCTCGGGTGCACGTCCACGTCGTAAGGCGCGCCATCCTGACCGTTCGGGTTGGTCCAGTTGCCGCCCTTGTCATCGCTGCGGTACAGGCCGATCCAACCCGTATCGCTGGCCTTGCCCTTGCCGATGAGCGCCACGTAGACGCGGTCGGGGTCCGCCGGTGTCGTGCCGATGCGTCCACCGTGGTCGTCCGCCGCGGAAGGCTCCGACGGCACGAAGTATCCGGTATCGTGAAGCGAAAAAGTGGCACCGGCATCATCCGAGCGATGGAAGGCACAGCGCTCGGGATTGACCTCGTGAACGAGGGCGTAAACCACTGTGGCATCCGTCGGATGGAAACGCACGTCCCACACCCTGCCCGAAATGACCGTGCTCCAATTCACACCGCCATCGAGGCTTCGACGCAGACCATTGTCCGTTGCAACGTATATGATGTCCGAATTCCAGGGATGCACCACCATCTGGTTGGCCGAGGAGCCGAGGTTGTAGAGCAGATTCCAGGTGGTGCCACCATTCACCGTTCCGTAGACGGTGTTGTTGGACACGAAATAGAAGGTGGCGGGCGATGTGGGCGCGACGGCGCACTGCGTCACCGTTCGGATGCCGGGCACACCGAGCGTGGCGGGTGTCCAGGTCAATCCCCTGTCGGTGGTCTTGAAAAGGTCACCGGCCTCGATGCCCGCGATGGCGACATCGGGGTTGGAAACACATTGGTCAAAGCAATAGAGGTTGCATTGCCAGGAAACCGGGAAATGGCCTTGGTCTGCATTGTTCCACGTCTCGAACGGACCGATGGCATTCCACTCCGGGTCCACCGCATCTTCCTGCCGCTGCGCCTGACCTTCCACGCCGCCCCCTTGCTCGAACTGCTCTTGCGCCCATGCGCCGGCATCCTGAATCACGCCGTCCGGACCGACGCGGTGCTCCACGTGCATGAGCCAATGCTTGAAGTTGCGCTCGTGGAGGGTTTTCTCGTATTCGCGGTCCTTCCAATACGCCTCCCGCAGATCGACGACCTCGTGGAAATTGGCCCCGCCGGAGTACATCTTTTGGGCCCAGTCCGGGGTATCGCCCAAATCATTGGGCACCCACTTGAACACCCCTTGTGTGGAGACCGACTCACCAGACAGGACCTCCTGTCCCCAGCCGCTTTGGGCCAACACTGCACACCACAAAACCGCGGTCAGACGCAACACTCGATTCATTGACTACAAAATACGGCAAGGCAGGGCAAGGCTCCCGCACATGACAAATCCGGGGTCAGACGCAGTACATTGGGCACATGAACGCGACCTATTCCTGCGGCCAATGCGGCATGTCCGTCAAGGCCCAATGCGCCAAGTGCGACGTCCCACTGGAAAACGGCCACCTGGACCTGCCCGACGGCTCCTCCGTCCAAGTCTCGCGCTGCCCCTCCTGCGAAGGCAAGATCAAGTCGCCCCAATGCTGCGGGACCGACATGGCCTGCAACGCATGAGCCTCCCCAGCACTTGCATGCGCCGGGGCCGCCTTGCTGTGCTGCCCGGTCTCCTCTTCTTCGTCGCCATGCTGTCCGCAGGATGCGGCCCTGAGTCGCTGCCCACCGGTGGCGACTACACCTTGAAGATCTGGAGAAACGACACGATCCGCTTCACCCCGGACCTGGCCGCCGATACCGTGCCCTGCGCCGCGGGCGACTACCGCCTTGACGCCGGGCGCATCCGCCTGGTCCCCATCACCTTCCCGAAGCGCACCCGCCGCTGTGACCTGACCCTCGAAGTCTCGCTGCGCTCCATCGGCGACCCTTGGGACAAGAGCGGCGCCATCTTCGCCTTTGCCGACGCCGCAGGTCGAGACTACCTCGGCCGCATGCAGTCCGGCGGTGATGCCGACACCACCGCCTTTGCAGGCATCCGCCCCAGCACCGACGCGTCCGACCCGCGCCAACCGGCCCTCGAACTCCTGCGCTTCATCACACCCTTCGGCGTGGGCCACTGGAGCCAGAACGAACGCGCGCTGGCCTTCAAACCCGAAGCCGTGGCCGCCTGGGCCGACAGCGTCTCCTG
>JAURDB010000057.1 GCA_030828175.1 Flavobacteriales bacterium | reverse complement strand
AGGCCCCAGAATGAGCATTCCGCTGGTCTTTCCCCTCGGGAAAGGCCCTTCACATTTCCAGCCACGCCATCGCAACCACAGCACAGCCAATCGCTGCCATTGACCTGCCAGGGTCCATGGTGATGTTGGCAAGATCCAACCATGCGGAGATGGAGCGTAAGGATCCATTATTCAAATGACCAGGGACCTCGATGGGTGGCCTTTTGCATTGCATTTTCCAGGGCATGCAGGAAGACACTGCGCTTCACGTTTTTAGCTCCGAGGGAGGCGAGGTGAGGATTCATTATTTGACAGTCTATCCACTCGAACCCCCATAGGACCAGCCTCCTTGCCAAAGCAATAAAGGCTGCCTTGCTGGCATTGGACTCTTTGGAAAACATGGACTCGCCGAAGAACATATTGCCTAAGCTTACGCCGTAGAGTCCACCGGCTAGTTCTCCTTGCTCAGTCCACGCTTCTGCACTGTGAGCAAATCCCAGTTCATGCAATTCCAGGTAAGATTCGATGAATGTTTCGGTGATCCAGGTCCCCTCATCAGGCCGGTCCGCACAACCCCGAATTACCCTTTCAAAGTCCCTGTCAAGTGTGAGGGTAAATCGATTCTGATTGAGAATGGAACGCATGCTTTTACTCACCTTGACCTCATTGGCTCTGACCAGTGCCCGAGGGTCGGGTGACCACCAGAGTAAGGGGTCTTCAGGAGCCGACCATGGAAAGATGCCGCGCTCATAGGCGAGCAGGAGCCTGTCAGGAGACAAATCACCGCCAATGGCGACCAATCCATCATCCCTAAACGCTTCCACGGGAGGAAACCAGCATTCTGCACCCAGTTGATACACGATTGGACGAAATTAGGGTCGTGGAATCGATGGGCACGAACAATCGCGAAGCTGGGGTACAGGTTAAGTGGGAGGCATGGGCAGATGCAGGCCATCCATTGCCCGGGTTAGAGGCACATCGACCGATGATGCCTTATGCGAGGTCCTCCGCTGCGAAAGCGCGTGCAGAAGGTGAGGCGGGACTGAGTTTTCGAGAAGCTGCAGTCATGGTGGGCATCGAAGCCGATGGCAGCATCACCCTGATTGAACGAACACCTGAAAAAGGCCCACACGGGGGACAAATGGCCTTCCCGGGAGGAGCCCGGGAAAAAGGTGAGTCTCTGGAGACTTGCGCATTGAGGGAATGGCGCGAAGAACTTGGTCTCGAAGTGGACCATGCCCCTTTGATGAGTCCTGTAGCCCTGACAGAAGTGCACGTCGTTCCCAGTGGGTTTGTCGTTCGCCCTTTCATCGCCCCCGTTTCATTGCCCCGGGATTTAGTTCCGGAGGAGTTAGAGGTGGCCCGGTTGCATCGCATCCGACTAGAAGATTTGAATCATTCCCGTTTTCGACAGAAGCAAAAGGTGCGCATTCAACTGCCCGGCATGCAAAATTTTAAATGGGAAGTACCTGGATTTGCGCTGCCGGACACCCCCTTCATTTGGGGGGCTACAGCATTGATTCTATCTGAAGTGGCAGAATGGAGTGTCCAATGGGTGACCTTACCTTGATTGCCACAGTATTTTCACACCATGGACCCAAAGAAGGCGGCCCTTTTGGCCGATTTGCATTCAGGCTTGCACTCTCCACTTGTTGAACTTCGCGATGCTGCATTAAAACGGGTTGCCGAAGAAGGGGAATTGAGTACCATCCCTGAATTGGTGCGCCTCAGGGGGGAGACTGATGAAGAGCCCATCCGCAATGAGATCGGCAGTTTGTTGCGCGGCCTGAAACTCGAAGGAGCCGGGGAGGTGCTGATGGAAACGGCATTGCTGCCTGAACACGCGGAACAATTGCCCGAATTGCTCGGGTTCCTATGGGAATGCGGAGGAAGTGCACAGGGGCATTTGAGAATCCTGTCTACCCGTTCGGTCGAGCACGGCATGCCCATCATGGTCGAGGCGCTGACCTTGTTCGAAGCCTTGCCGGAATGGGTGGAGGACGAAGCTGACCTTCTCGATGCCATGCTCATCCTGCAGCAGGGCATTCAGGCGCGACAAGGGGGGAATGCATCCGCCGAGCAGGAAATGCTCAAAATGATGCTCGCAGAACTGATGCGCCGGGAGCGAGCCTAAGCGGCTCCGCCTCAAGTTTGCAGGACACCGGTCCGATAAGGTCCCTCTGCAGGTGCTCCGTCTGCCGCCGCAATGCCTTCCGAAATCCAACGCCGCGTATCGCGGGGGTCAATGATGGCGTCCACCCACAAGCGTGCGGCAGCGTAATAGGGTGAAGTCTGCTCCGCATAGCGCGATTCGATTTCCTGGCGCAATTCGGCCTCCCGCTCGGGCGTGATGTCCTCACCCTTTTTGCGGCGCGTGGCCACCTCGATTTGCAGGAGAACCCCGGCAGCCTGCGCACCGCCCATCACGGCGAGTTCAGCCGATGGCCATGCCACGATGAACTTGGGGTCGTACGCCTTGCCGCACATGGCGTAATTCCCCGCGCCGTAGCTGTTGCCAACGATGACGGTGAACTTGGGCACGACGGAGTTCGCCATCGCATTGACCAGTTTCGCTCCATCCTTGATGATGCCCCCTTGCTCGCTCTTGGAGCCCACCATGAAGCCCGTGACGTCCTGAAGAAACACGAGCGGAAGCCCCTTCTGGTTGCAGTTCATGATGAAGCGGGCCGCCTTGTCAGCGCTGTCCGAGTAGATGACACCACCGAACTGGGTCCCCTGTCTCGCGCTCTTGACCAAGGTGCGTTGGTTGGCCACAATGCCCACACTCCAACCGTCGATGCGGGCGGTTGCACACAGCAGTGTCTTGCCATAGTCCCGCTTGAACTCCGTGAATTCCCCTTCGTCTACCAAAGCGGCCAGCAAGTTCCGTGCGTCGTATGCCTCGCGCCGCGAATCGGGCAGGATGGTCAGCAGTTCCTCCGGATCGCCTGCGGGCAATTGAGGTTGGCTCTTCTCAAAGTTCCGGATGCTGGGCCTTCCGCTGCGGTGTTCCATGAGTTTGCGGAGCAAGGCAATGGCTTCCCGGTCGTCTTCCACTACATGGTCGACCACCCCTGAGATGCTGCCGTGCATGTCCGCGCCCCCGAGGTCTTCCGCATCCACATCCTCACCGATGGCCGCTTTTACGAGGTAGGGACCGGCGAGGAAAATGCTGCCTGTGCCCTTGACGATGATGCTCTCATCGCTCATGATCGGCAGGTACGCGCCCCCCGCCACACAGCTGCCCATCACGGCCGCGAGTTGGGGAATGCCCATGGCACTCAAGCGGGCATTGTTGCGGAAGATGCGTCCGAAGTGCTCCTTGTCCGGGAAAATCTCGTCTTGCATCGGCAGGTATACACCCGCACTGTCCACCAGGTAAAGGATGGGCAGGTGCAGCTCGAAGGCCAGTTCCTGCGCCCGCAGGTTCTTTTTCCCCGTGATGGGGAACCAAGCTCCGGCCTTGACCGTCGCATCGTTGGCAACGACTATGCACCGCACCCCACTCACCTTGCCGATGACCACGACGCAGCCACCGCCGGGGCAACCGCCGTGCTCCTTGTACATGCCGTGACCCGCAAACGCACCTACTTCCAAAAGGTCTTCGCCTTCATCCATCAGCAACGCCAACCGCTCCCGAGCGGTCAACTTGCCTTTGGCGTGCTCCTTGTCAATCCGGGCTTGCCCACCACCGAGCTTGACATGCTGGAACAGGTGGTCCATCTCGGACAGCTTCAACTTCATGGCGTCGGCGCGCTGCTGGCGCTTGATTTCCTCTGCTGGAATGGGCATTTCCGGTCGTTGCGGTTTCGACCCCAATTTAAGGCCCTCCCGACCCCCGTACTTTTGCGGGGATGGACTTTACCACCACCTGTCTTGCAAGTGCGAAAGGATGGCCGATCGTGCTTTGCTTTCGACGCCAGGCACATTGCTGCTGGATGTGCGGTGGAATCTGCGCGCTTCTTTGCGCTTCATGCAACTTTGGGACGGATTCCCATTCCCGATTGGCAGCGGCAGCTGAGGCGGGGAGTGGGGTTCAGTTTGCTCAATATTTCTCGTTTTCAGCAGGGGGAGATTCGCTGTGGATCCAAGAAACCGATGACCGCACCGTTTTGTGGGTCAGGACCGCAGAAGAATGTGGGGCGTCAGAGAACACGGAAGGAGAGGGCATCCACCTGCGCGTTCCCGCGAGGGTGGCCACTTGGTCAACGACCCACGTGCCGCATATCCGCGCATTGAGAGCAGAATCCAAATGGTGTGCCACGGGGTATTTGGACAGGATTGATTTGGGTGCTTGGGACCAGGCGTCGCCTTTGGTCAATCTGGGAGGAGATGGCGGAATGGACGAGGAAGCCTTGCTCGTATCCGGTGCGGAAGTGCTCACTTCCTATCCTTTTGGTGATCCGATGCAGGGGGTGTCGGAACGCACGGGAATTCCGGTCATGGCTTTTCGGGAGTACGCGGAGCCGCATCCGTTGGGTCGGGCTGAATACATCAAGATATTTGGTTGGTTGACCGGTCAGGAAGCAATGGCGGATTCCGTGTTTGCTGCCATTGCAGAGCGATACAAGCGCATTCGCAAGCAGGGAGCGGAGGATGCGCTCCTTCGAGGAAGGCCCACCGTCTTTACGGGAAGTGAGCAGGGCGGAGGATGGACCGCACCGACCGGGGATGGCTTGGTGGCCCGTTTGGTGGAAGATGCGGGAGGCCAATACTTGTTGGACGCCCACATCGAAGCAGCCATGGGCTTGAGAAGAGAAGGCCGAAATGTGGAGATGGACAGAGAGCAGTTTGCGGTGCTTGCATCGGGCGCAGACGCTTGGTGCAAGGTGGTCCATGCACCGGAAGGCTGGTACAGGGAAGATGCCGTGCGCGACATGTCATGGATTCCATTGGAAGGCAAGCTGCTCTTCCATTGCAATACCCACGAAGTCGACTACTTCGGACAGGCCATACTGGAGCCGGACCGGATGCTTTCCGATCTCCATGATCTCTTCCACGGTGATTCGCTGAGCCGCGGAGGTCGTTACTTTCAACGGACGGTGTCGCGACCATGAGACGACAGAATTCCCTTTGGCTCATCGGACTCCTTTTGGTCCTCTTCCTTGCAGGGTTGCTCACCGGTCCTGCAGGTTTGTCGTGGGCAGAGCAAGGGGCGGCCCTTGTGGGGCAGGGCGATGAGCTGGCGCGCACCATTCTCTGGCGGTTGCGGCTGCCTCGGCTTTGCATGGCGGCCTTGTCCGGGGCGGCTTTGGGGCTGTCGGGATTGCTGATGCAGACCTATTTCAGAAATGCGCTCGCAGGCCCGAGTGTCCTCGGCGTTTCCTCGGGAGCCACCCTCGGAGTCGCCTTGGTCGCGCTGGGCGGCGTAGCACTCGGCACAGCGGGCGAAAGCCTGGGCCTGGCGCCCCAGGTCCTAGGCGCATTGATGGGCAGCGGAACGGTGATGGTTTTGCTGGGATTGGTTACCGGCCGGTTCCGCTCCCGGACCGCGCTTTTGATTTTCGGATTGATGGTGGGCTATCTGACCGGAGCCCTTGTCACGGTCCTGCAGGCCGAAGCCGAAGCCGGTGCCTTGCAGGCGTTCGTCCATTGGGGCATGGGCTCCTTTTCCCATGGTGGATGGTTGGCCTGCGCTTTGGTGCTCCTCGCTCTGTTGCCCGCGGTCATCTGGGCAGCGCGGGAGGCCAGTCGCCTGGACATGTGGACCCTTGGGATGCTCACAGCGCGCAGCATGGGGGTCAATGACCGCAGGCTCACGTGGAGTGCATTGGGGACCTCGGGCGCCTTGGCCGGACTCGTGACCGCTTGGTGCGGTCCCATCGCCTTTCTGGGATTGGCTACGCCGCATTTGGTGCGTGCCGCCGGAGTGAATGGCCGCCACCGCCGGATGTTGTGGCCCGTATTGCTGACCGGCGCCAATCTGGCCCTCTTTGCGGACGGCGTGGTCCGGTGGATGGGCATCCCCCTCAATGCGGTACTCAGTTTGGTGGGCGCTCCGGTGGTCCTCATGTTGATCATGAGGTGGGGTCCGTTTGGTAAAACCCATTCCCAAGCCCAGTTGCGATGAGGGACGCGATTCTCGACATCCAGGATTTGGAATTGCGCCATCCTTCCGAGGGTGTGGGGACGCTCAACTTGAAAATCAAGGGGGGAGAGGGTTTGGTGGTGCTCGGGCGAAATGGTTCGGGCAAGTCGACTTTGCTCAAGACCATGGCGGGCTTGGTCCGCCCTGTCAAGGGCCGAATTCTGCTCTCAGGCCAGGATGTGGGGACAATGTCACCGCGCGATCGCGCGAGGGATCTCGCCTTGGTTTTTTCAACGCCTCCCCATGACACACCCTTGACGGTGAGGGACGTATTGGAACTGGCTTTGGATGCGGGTGGCAGCGCATTCGACGATGATGCGTTGGGCGCCGCGATGGAGCGCGGGCGGATTGCGTCCTGGGCAGACATGCCCATGGGGGCCCTGAGCGATGGCATGGCACAGCGCGTCATGATGGTACGCGCCTTCGTGCAGGCAAGATCATGGATCCTCATGGATGAGCCCACTGCATTTCTCGACATCGTGGCCCGCAGGGAATTCATGGATGACGTCGGCCGGTGGTGTGAGGAAGGAAAGTCGGTCGTTCTCGCGACCCACGACCTGGAAGCAGTGGAGCAAGCGGGATGGGCCCATCGTTGGTTGCTGGTCAGGCCTCCAGCCCAAGGGGGCAGCATTCTCATGGATCGGCAATTCAACGCTGAAGAGGCCCGGGGATTGTTGCTTTCACATGCGTGACCCCATGGCGCACCGTTGAATTGCCAAAGGTTTGCATCGGTCTGTTTCAGGCGCCGGGTGCAGAGTAATTTCGCACCATGCCCTCGTGGTCTCGCGTGATGATTGTAGCCCTCATTCTTCTTGGAATCCTGCTGTTCGTTGAATGGGGCTCGTGGCGCAACATGCACAGGGTTTGGTCCCAGAACGGCGCATTCACCTGGATACGGCGCATCTGGTTCGGGATCTCTCTGGTTCAATTCGTCTGGTTCGGCATTTACGTGTTCCGCTGGTCGGAATGGCGGGAACACCATCCTCAGTTGTTGCTGCTGACCCATGCAGTATTGATCAGCCTGCTCATCCCCAAGGTGTGGCTCGCTGGAACCGAAGTGGTCGAGGCGGTGCGTCAGGGCCTGCAATGGCTGTTTACCCGACCGGAAGGCCGCCCGGGAATACCGCGGCGAACCTTCATCAGCCTCACGGGTCAAGGCGTGGCAGGCATCTTGTTGGGCGCTTTCGCTTACGGGATGACCCGAGGTCGGTACGCCTATCACGTCAGGCGACACGATGTGCCCATCCAGGGGTTGCCTGAAGGGCTGGAGGGCCTGCGCATCGTGCAGATTTCGGATGCACACCTGGGCAGCTTTCTCGAAGACATCCAACCCGTTGAAAAGGGGCTGGAAATGATCAATGCGCTCAAGCCCGACATCCTGTGCTTCACGGGCGACCTGGTGAATGACAGCAGCGACGAGGCAGAGCCTTGGATCCCCAGCTTCCGCAAGCTCGAGGCCCGTTATGGCAAATTCAGCATTCTGGGCAATCACGATTACGCGGACTATGCGCGGAGGACCGACGAGGAAAGAGAGCGTGTCCGCGCTCGGATTCGTGCCATCCACGGCGAGATGGGATTCGACTTGCTGCTGGACCAGCACCGCGTCATCGAGCACCAAGGCGCCCAATTGCTGTTGGCCGGCGTCCAGAATTGGGGGAGGGGGTTCCGTCAGAGCGGAGACCTGGATACAGCCTTGAGCGGAGCGGACACCACACTGCCCACCGTATTGTTGAGCCACGACCCCACCCATTGGGAGGACAAGGTCATGGATGGAAAAGCCCCCGTTGAGCTTACCCTTTCAGGCCATACCCACGGCATGCAGATGGGGCTCGAATTGCCCGCCTTGGGCATCAAATTCTCTCCAAGCAGACTCCGCTACAAGCGATGGGGCGGACTCTACACGGAGGGCAAGCAGATGTTGCACGTGAACCGTGGCTTTGGCCTGCTGGGCTTCCCGGGACGCATCGGCATGCCCCCTGAAATCACCGAATTGACACTCCGCAAGGCCTGATTACCTTCCGGACCCCAAAAACGATCACATGAGCGACGACAAGAAGGTCATTTTTTCGATGGTCAAGGTCAACAAAACGACCCCGACCGGGAAGCACATCCTCAAGGACATCTACCTGTCCTTCTACTACGGTGCCAAGATTGGCATCATCGGTACCAACGGTTCGGGTAAATCGACCGTCATGAAGATCATCGCCGGCCTGGACGAGGCCTACCAAGGCGAAGTGGTCTGGGCAGACGGCTATACAGTGGGCTATTTGCCCCAGGAGCCGACGCTCGACGAAAACAAGACCGTCCGTGAAATCGTCGAGGAAGGCACCCAGGAAATCGTTTCCGTCCTCAAGGAGTACGAGGAGATCAACAACAAGTTCATGGACGAGGAGATCCTGAACGACCCGGACAAGATGCAGGCCTTGATGGACCGGCAGGCCACTGTCCAGGACCGCATCGACGCCCTCGACGCGTGGGAACTCGACACCAAGCTCAACATCGCCATGGACGCCCTGCGCTGCCCGCCGGACGACCAAAAGATCGCAGAATTAAGCGGGGGAGAGCGTCGCAGGGTAGCCTTGTGTCGCTTGCTTTTGCAGGCTCCCGATGTGCTCTTGCTCGACGAGCCCACCAACCACCTTGATGCCGAAACCATCGACTGGTTGGAGCAGCACCTGGAGCGCTACAAGGGGACGGTGCTTTGCGTGACGCACGACCGCTACTTCCTGGACAACGTGGCCGGTTGGATCCTTGAGCTCGACCGTGGCGAAGGCATCCCTTGGAAGGGCAACTACGCCGAGTGGCTGGACCAGAAAACCAAGCGCCTCGCCCAGGAGGAGAAGCACGAGAGCAAGCGACGCAAAGAGCTGGAGCGGGAGTTGGAATGGGTGCGGCAGAATCCGAAGGGGCGTCGGGCCAAAAACAAGGCCCGTCTCAGCAACTACGAGTCGATGATGGCGGAAGGAACCAAGGAGAAAGAGGCGCGCCTCGAGATTCCCATTCCGAACGGTCCCCGCCTCGGCAACAAGGTCATCGAGGTCAGCGGTCTGCAGAAGGCCTTTGGCGACCGTTTGCTGATCGAAAACCTGAATTTCTCGCTGCCTCCGGCCGGCATTGTCGGCATCATCGGACCCAACGGTGCGGGAAAGACCACCTTGTTCCGGATGATGATGGGCGAGGAGCAGCCCGATGCGGGCTCGGTCGAATTCGGCGATACCGTGGAGGTCGGCTATGTCGACCAGCGTCACAAGGAAATCGATCCAGAGAAGTCGGTCTGGGAGGTCGTGTCCGGTGGCAATGAGCAGCTTGAAATCGGCGGAAGCCTGGTCAACTCCAGGGCGTATGTGTCCAAGTTCAACTTCGCGGGTTCCGACCAGCAGAAGAAGTGCGGCATCCTCTCAGGGGGTGAGCGCAACCGCTTGCACCTCGCCATGACGCTCAAGACGGAGGCCAACGTCCTCCTGCTGGACGAGCCCACCAACGACATCGACGTCGGCACCCTCCGCGCATTGGAGGAAGGCATCATGAGCTTCGCGGGTTGCGCGGTGGTCATCAGCCACGACCGCTGGTTCCTCGACCGGATCTGCACGCACATCCTCGCCTTCGAGGGCGACAGCCAGGTCGTTTGGTTCGAGGGAACCTACTCGGAATACGAGGCCAACCGGAAAGAGCGCTTGGGTGACAGCGGCCCCAAGCGGATCAAGTACCGCAAGCTCGTTCGGTGATGTCCGGGAGCGGCTACGTCGGCCGCTTCGCGCCGTCCCCAACGGGTCGGCTGCACATCGGCAGCCTGCTTGCCGCGGTGGCTTCGTGGTGCGACGCCCGCCATCACGGTGGACAGTGGTTGGTCAGGATGGAAGACCTCGACCCTCCGCGCGAGGTCCCTGGAGCGGCCGATGACATCCTGCGTACACTGGAATCCTTCGGTTTTGAATGGGACGGAGAGACCGTCAAACAGTCTCTGCGCCACGAAAAATATGAGGATGCTCTGAAGTTCCTTCAGTCTTCCGGTATGGCCTTTGGTTGCGGCTGTTCGCGAAGAGACCTTCAAGGGGCAGCTGTTTATCCAGGTACCTGTCGGGGTGGAATTCCTTCAGGCAAGCAAGAGCGTCTCCAGCGGTTCCTCTTGGGCAAGGGAGTAGAATCATGGAATGATCTAATCCTGGGGCGGCTGGAATTCAGAAGGGAGGAGTTGGGGGATTTTCCAATCCTGCGAGCGGACGGATTCTGGGCTTACCAGTTGGCGGTTGTGGTGGACGATCGGGACCAGGGAATAACCCATGTGGTAAGGGGATCAGATCTACTTGACAGTACGCCGCGTCAATTGGCCATCTGGAAAGCCCTTCAAGGCGACATGGGTCCGGAGATTCCGGAATACGGTCACCTGCCGGTTTTGACCAATTCTCTTGGGCAGAAGTTGAGCAAGCAAACGATGGCGAGAGCGGTAGATGCATCATCCGCTTGTGAGCAGATTGACTTTGTATGGCGATGTCTTGGACAAAACGCTGAAGATGAGGCCTGGCGTGATTTGATGAAGGCCGGACATGCGCATGATTTGTTGCGCCGGGGGGCAGAATTGTGGTCCAGAAACAGGGTGCCCCGTCAATCCATCCCATTGCAAGGATGGGCGCAAGAGGACGCGGTGTAGGGGTGCAGTGCGCCGTCTCCTTCCAATACAACGGACGGGCCTGCGGCTCCAGGCTTCATTAACCAATCCGCGATGATTGCGTGCACATCGGCTCGCAGCATCGCTCGGTTGCACACCTCGTGTCCACCTGTGCAGTCCAACCAAAGTCGGGCCGGTACATTTTGCTCTTGCAGTCGGTCCACCAAGCAGGTGCCGCCGCAAAGGTCCCATGCTCCGGTGTCTGAAGGACTGCACCTTCTGTGAATCGCGCGTCCTGCGGGAACGACATTGTCACAGGCTCCATGAAAAGCCAACAGAGGAGGGGGCGATTCAGGCAGCGGTAGCCCCGCTTCCAAGGCGCCAGAAAAACTGATGATTCCTGCCCACATGTCTGGAGAAGCCACGAAACCTGTCCAAAGGGCAGTCTCAGCTCCGGCGCTGCTGCCTGCAGCCACCCATCGATCGGGCAACCTCAATGCTTGACCTCGCAGCCAGCGGCGCGCTGCCATAAGGTCGTCACCCGCGGTGCGAACGGCACTTCGCTTTTCTTCGACCGGTATATCACAACCGAATCCCCGGCCTTTTTGCGTGAGGCGATAAGATATACTGGCGCTCACAATGCCCAATTCGGACAGGGCTTCTAGAAACCCGACCACCGGCGCGCTGTCACGGGTTCCATCCGCGAATCCACCTCCGTGCACAAACAGAATGCCGGGCAGATCCCAACGCGGTTTGGCAGGAACTCTCAGGTCGAGCAAAAGCGGTGTTCCGTCAGGCTCTGAATAGACATATGTGTGGGTTTCTCCACCGAAAGAGGACAGGTTCGAGCGCTTTGCCGGCGTTTCAAACGCGGAAAAGAAACAGCCAGAAATGAGGAAAAGAAAAGTTACCGCGGCTCTCAAGCCTTGATGTTGCGGGGGTGGAATCTCTCCATTTGGTCGCGCAGGAAATTCTGATCGAGATGGGTGTAGATCTCAGTGGTGCTGATGGAACTGTGTCCCAACATCTCTTGAACGACGCGAATGTCTGCACCACTTTCCATGAGGTGGGTGGCAAACGAATGCCGGAACGTGTGGGGACTGACCTGCTTGCGGATGCCTGCTTCGTGGGCGGTGCGGCGCAGCATCGTGAAAACCATTTGACGTGTTAGTTCTCGTCCGCGACGCCCCAGAAACAAGGTGTCTTCATACCCGTGCTCTACGTCCACGAACCTGCGGTACTCTTCAATGTACCGGGCCACCGTCTCCAAAGCCAATTCACCGATCGGAATCACCCTTTCCTTGTTGCCTTTACCGATGACCTTGACGAATCCCTCCACATCATCGATGCAACTGATCCTCAACCCCACAACCTCTGAGACCCGGAGGCCACAGCTGTACATGGTTTCCAGGATGGCGCGATTGCGGATGCCTTCTTTTCTCGACAAGTCAATCGCCTCGATGATGGCTTGAATTTCCTCGATACTCAGAACATCGGGTAACTTCCTCTCTGGTCTTGGGCTGTCGAGCAGTTCGAGTGGGTCACGATCTAGGATGCCTTCGAGCAACAGAAACTTGCAGAAGTTCCGGACTCCGCTGAGAATTCGGCTCTGGCTGTTTCTGCTCAATCCCTCGTCGTACAACTGGGCCACGAAAGCATCCACATGGAGGGTCTCAAACCCGCTGGGCTCAAAAGGAGGTTGGGCCAAGTTTTGGGCGAAGAAAGCCAAGCGCTGCACATCCCTGAGGTACGCTTCAACGGAATTGCCGCTCAGCCCTCGTTCAAGTTGCAGCCATGAGCGAAAGCTTCTCATGCAAGCCGTCCATCCTGCTTTGGGCGGCAGGGACTCAGAACTCATTTTGGACGGTGTGTCGTTCATCGCATTGGCTTCGGTTCTCCAAATGAAGTGAACTAGGGATACCACTTTTGTCCAGTTCGCAACAATGCTTCTTGGACAGAGATCCGTTGTTCATCTCTTCTCGCCACTACAAAGGGACCTTGGAACCCGAAGGAAGAGGAAATTTCCTCTCTTTTGTTCCTTGCCTCTTCGTAACTGGAATAGGTTCCGTGAAGGAACTTGTTCCAGCCATCGTGCTCCTCTGACTTCAATGGGAGGCTAAATTTCAACTTCCGTTCGAAATAATCGGTAACAACCCGAGATTTCGTGGCTGCTACTTGCACTTCAAACCGAATTCTCTCGCTTGAAGGCCGATCAGGGTCTTCAGGTGCGCGATTAGAACTTTCCCCTCCGGCATGAAATACGGGTATTTCAGTGGATATTTCGTCACTGACAAATGATAATAAACCGATAAATGCATCAGGTCCTGATAAACAACCCTTGTTGATGCGATAACTCACTGAACCGGCCCTGTCGTAATCGAACCAGATGAAAGTGGCTTGGCCTGGGGTTGTTTGTGCAACACTTCCTCCACCCATGAGGATTTCACCTGGACATGTTGTATCCCATTGTTCTGCGAGTTTCACAAACCCGCCGTCCGGGAGACCCTCGATGTCGATACGGACCTCCCAATCGCCATTGATCATTTCATAAATGGAACGAACAGCAGAAGGGCGGGTGGTTTCCGAGGCGGGAAAGTCCATTCCATCGTTTGAACGCGGCTTTTGGGTGGCGGATGCGGGGGGCAAGATTGCCTCCTTTGCAATGTCGAAATGAAAAGGCGCGGGACGTACCGTGACCCGGTCATTGTTTCGGATGAAGCTGAAATCCCACTCCAAACTGCGAGGCCCAGGGAGGGCTTCCGGATCCACCACCAAATCCAACACGACGTCAAACCGGTCCGAGGCGGGAAGTTTGAGCCAACTGATGACGACCACATCCCCGTCTCCGTCGGTAGACATTCCGCCGCCTTGGAGCTGCTTCGGGCTCAGTCGGCAGTCTTTGGGGACAGAAATCAAAATGCGGCCGAAATAATCCAAGCCTCCTTTGGTCACAGTGATGGTGAGGGGAGTGGAGGTTCCGGGGACAGGTGCTCGGGTAAGCCGTCCCTCAATCACAACCCCACCTGGAATCACCAAAGCCATCCCGAAGGCCATGAGCATTCCAAGGGCGGTCACGATTTTCCAACGGAACATGCTACAATGTTCCGGATAATCATCGCTGCCACGGGGGCTGCCGAAAAGGGGTGTCGACAAATCACTGTGGAAGGCTTGAAATGAAAAATCCCGCGGTGACGTTTCACCGCGGGACTACTTAACCAAATTATCACTTGATGCTCAGCCAGCCGGAGCTGGCCTTCTCACTTAAAACCGTTGCAAGGTACCTGCGGAGGTGGCATCCCTCTCTTTCATTCGGGTCAATCTTATTCAGTTCGGGATGTTGATTATGTCGAATTCTTGGCTGTCATGGCTGAACAAGGGACGGAATTATGCAGGGTAGAAGACGTTGTGTGAGTTAGGGATACATCGTACTTTTGCCCGCCCATAACGAGTAACCATGAAAGAAGGTATTCACCCTGACAACTACCGAACCGTCATT
>JAURDB010000056.1 GCA_030828175.1 Flavobacteriales bacterium | reverse complement strand
AAGGTGCGCAGGACTTCCCGGTCCCCGCCATATTCAAAATCCGCTGCGGCCCGAAAAAAGGCACCCAGGTGTGGGGTGAGCTCCAAAATCCCGTTCATCGCCCCCGCCCGGCCGTAGATGTCATCTGTGCCATGCTCGTCGGGATTGTATCGCTCGGTCAACAGATAGCGATACGGAATGTTGGGGTAGCCAATCTCGAGGTAGACAGGCTTGGTGAGGCCCAAAACCGGACCGAGGGAATAATGCCATCCTATGGACACCCCTCCGTTTCGAAGTTTGGGTGTGGCCACGGTTCTCTTGCCCCACCCCAACCGCAACATGTAGAGCGCATTCACCTTGCCGAAAACGTAGCTCTTTGCCTGATCATACACGGGATTGAAGCTTCGCACTTCTTTGGCGTGCTTCATGGTGGTCAGTTCGAGGGACCAGGTGCGGACTTCTCCCAGCCCCATGTATTTGCCTCGCTCCAAAATGCCGCCCATCCCTCGGGTGTGCAATGTCAAGCCCGCCTCATACCGGTGCGTGAAAACCGTTTGGGGGTCATCGCTGTCCGGAACAAAGCCTTGGCTCATCACGGCCGGTGCACACATCAGGAAAATCCACAGGCCCGCCACCCCTTTTTTCAAAAGGGGGCCAGCAAACCGCGATGGATTGTCAATGAACACCATAAGGTCTCACGAAATTAGCGCACGATGAAGTTCACTCTATCATATCCTCAACCCCTCAGGACGCAAGCGGTTCACCAGGGAAACCGCCAAATTCTGTTGACGGACGCCCCGCGCGACAATGGCGGTCTTGGGGAAGCCTATTCTCCGACCGACCTCGTATCCGTGGGGTTGGCGAGCTGTCTGATGACCATCATAGGACTGAGGGCCGCCCAACGCAAGCTCGAAATCCTGGGAATGGATGCCGAGGTGGAAAAGCAGATGAGCCCACATCCAAGGCGCATTTCTCGCGTCTCGGTGGAGCTCATCGTCCGATTGTCAGGGGGAGATTCTGGCGACCGCGAGTGGATCCAAGAACAGGCCCTTGCCTGCCCAGTGGCACTCTCACTGCATCCCGACATCGATCAGGATGTCCGGATTTCCTTTGCCTGAATGCCGCTGGGGAGCGGTTACTCTTGACACACCTCCGCTTCCGTGGAGGGGGTTTCTGAAGATGCAAAGGCCACGCCATTGTATGCTTCACAGTGCTGATAAGTGAGGGTGGAGCAACTGCTCAACCCGGCCATGATGAGGAGGGCGAAAGCCCAAAAGCTGAAGTGCTTCATGATGCGTTATTGTGGGTTCTTGAAAGGCACGTTTGGACATACGGTGTGAAATCCTACCGGGTTACGTTTTGTCTTCCCAACTTGCCGATGTTTTGACAATGCTCCACGCCATTGAGACCCGGAACGCGCCAGAAGGGCTTGCCCAGAAGCTTGGGATGCGCGTCTGGTTTTTTTGTGTCGGCCTTTTGGCCATGGGATGTCACACCCCCTCTCAATTGGGCACTGATACCATGCGTCCATATCAATGGGAAGACTTGCCCCATCATCCCAAATACGCCTGGCACAGGAATGGTCCGGATTCCGCCGTGGCCTTCGTTCAGCTTCCCGCACACGAACCCCTGCACCTTCGGGAAAACAGGGATGATCCTTTTCGTTATTCGCTCTCACTGGAGCTGATTTTGTACCCCATTCAATTGTCAGAAGTAGATTCCACGAGCTGGAATGGACAAGCCATCCGGTATTCTTTTGACTGGGAAGGAGAAGCGCAAAAAGAACGCCAGGACATTGTGGCCCGGTTCGCCTTCCCGTTGGAGCCTGGTCGATACCGCATCACTCACAATCTCAAGGATGTGCACCGGGGTGCGGAAGTCAGTGGGTCTTTTCTGTTTGACGCGCTCTCGGAAGATGCACCCGCCCGATGTTTTGCCCTTCACTCCGAGAGTGGGAACCCCGTTTGGAATCAACAGGCCAATGCTGACGAGAAAGTAGCCCTGCTCGTTCCTCCTGACCTGTTGGACTTGGTGTGGGAACACGCGGTTCTTCCGCCCGTTGATTCTTTTCCGAGCGCCCCATTTCTCGACCGAACGACCAGGGAGATCGAATTTCCCGAAGCGGACATCAGCGTCAAGCCCACTCCGTTCGAAGCCATGTCCATCCTCGCCCCTCCTGGAAATTGGGAGGGATGGGGTGTTCTGACATGGGAAAATTCGGCCGGCCTGCACCGCTGGACCATGGCGGGAAGCCAGCGGCACATCCTGCTCCCCTCACGCAGGGCCCATTTTCCCCAAATGCGCGATTTGAATGAGATGATCCGCGCTACCCGCTACATCGCCACCCGGGATGAATACAAAAGCATGCGGGAATCGCGGAACCCCAAGGAAGCGCTGGACAGTTTCTGGTTGCAATTCGCGGGAGACTCCGAAACCGCCCGGGAGCTGATTCGCACCTACTATGCGCGGGTTCACGAGGCCAACCTGTATTTCAGCGGTTTCCGCGAAGGATGGTGCACGGACCGGGGCATGGTACATGTGGTGTTCGGCCACCCGGACAGGATTCGACGCGACCGCTACGGTGAAACGTGGATTTATGGTGAAGAAGGAGAAGTGAACACCCTCATTTTTCGCTTTACCGTTCGCGCGTCTGGAGATGACTTCAACGTATTCGAGCTCGAACGTTACCCTGGATTTCGAAGCCCTTGGGAGGCCATGGTTTCGAGCTGGCGCCGAGGAAAAATCAGAAGGAGATGAACAGAAAGCCCAAAGGTCCCGATGAACGCATCATCGGCTGGCACCCCATTCTCGAAGCACTGGATGCGGGGAAGGAGCTCGCAAGGGTCCTTCTGCAGCGGGATGCCAAAGATGATCGAACGCGTATGCTCATGAAGACCCTCAGGGACAGGCGCATCCCTGTGCAGCGCGTACCTCGGGAAAGATTGGATCGCATTACCAAGAAGAACCACCAAGGCATCATCGCCTTTTCCTCTCCCATCGCTTTCGTACCCCTCGAGGAACTGGTGCAGCAGGGGTTCGAGTCCGGCAAACGCCTTTTCCTCGTCGTTCTCGATGGCGTAACGGATGTAGGCAACCTCGGGGCCATCGCCCGGTCTGTGGAGTGTTTTGGGGCAACGGGACTCATTCTGCAGGACCACCACGCGGCTCCGGTCAATGCGGACGCCATCAAAACGAGTTCCGGCGCCCTGTTGCGGGTACCCGTGGCTCGGGTTCCTGATGTGAAGAAAGCATTGACCTACCTGGGGCAATGTGGCTTGGAGCGCATCGGACTCAGTGAAAAGGCAGAACAAGACTTGACCGAATGCACTCCCTCTGATGCGGCCTGCCTGGTGTTGGGCGACGAAGAGCTGGGCATATCCGCGGAAAGCTGGGCGCAATGCGACATCCATGCATGCATCCGGATGCGCGGCACTACGGGATCCCTCAATGTCAGCGTAGCTGCGGGCATTGGATTACATCAGCTCTTGGGGGCCTCAAAATAGCCCTCCTGCAAGTGGCAAAGAGCCCGCACAGAATGACGACCGGCGCAGGGTGACCATCGCTTAATCGACGAAAAAATTCGATTAACTCGAAAATTTTTGTCGGTTTTTTATTTTGTTCCGTATATTTGGGGCTTCGCCTCGTCGTCAGTTTTCAGCGATTCGACCAAAATCAACCTGAAAACGTTACATGAAGCACTTTAGCTACGTTCGCATTCTATCCCGCGGCCCCCAGGGCTTCGGGCATTTTGGTACCCCAATTTTTCGTGTGATGCCTGCACGCCTCCTCCTCCTCGGACTCCTCCTCCAAACCCTGCCCTTTTATGGGCAGTCTTACCTGCGGGTCACATGTGATTCCACATGTCTTCCTGCCATCGACTCCATCCCAGAAGATGTTGTGGTCGATTGCTTGACCCCTTTCCCGGACTTCGATCTCGGTGCAGCCAGTGCATGCGCTGAGGCGCCCATCGAGAACATGCCGTCCTTGTCACTCGATGCCACGAGCCTGACGCGATATGATGTCGAGACAGCCTTGGGTAATGGTCCGGATTGGGCCCTCTGGCTGGGTGGCTTTGAAGCCATGGGGCATGGAGCCAGTGACTACTTCTTACCCACTGCCGACGGAATCACATTCGAACAATATGCCAATGGTACAGCGCGCTTCAGTGGTGAAATGGTCAATGACAGCGATCCGGGACAGCGTTTCGAACTGGAAATCTTCCTTCAGTATGGTCAAGACTATGACAGCTGGACGGCCCAAGGTCGCCTGCCCAAGGACGACCTCGGCTTGGAAGCCTACGAAGATTGGACGTTCTATGAAATGGTGGATACACTGAGTCGCCTCGTGGGACGCGGTGATTTCGAGGGCGACATGCTCTACTTGGACCACATGCCGGTCACCCGCCTCTTCGGTTACCAGGTCGGTGATCTGGGAGCCAACAACCGCAATGTCAATTACGGTGTCAGCGGTTGGTTCTGGTACCGCGGCATCATCGGCGGTACCGATGTGACGGGAACTGGTGACGTAAATGCCGACCTCACCAACGGCGTAACCGACGGACCGGAGTGTCCCGTGGTTGAGGAGGAACGCCGCATCGCCATGGCATGGAGTGCTTGTGGACACCATGTATACGAGCAAACCTTGGAGCGCCTCGACGAGGAAGCCCCCGAGTTCATTTTCGTCCCGGCTCTTGTCTCAGAGAGTTGTCTTACCCTGCCCGATACTGCCGACATCTCCGCCTTCGAGGTGTATGATTCATGCGACAATGACCTGACATTGACCAACGAAGATGTCATTGTTGGAGAACCTTGCGACCGGATGGTCTACCGCACCTGGACCTTGACGGATGCCTGCGGCAACTTCTCGACCTACTTGGATTCCGTTGAGCTCATCGACAATACGGGACCGACCTTTGACTTGGAGGACGTCACCCTGTCTTGTGACCTGTGGCCCGAGTACACCCCCTTCGTCCCCACTTTCGAGGACGATTGCTCCCCTGCCGACAGTGTGACCTGGAGCTTCGAAGACGAAGTGATCTCAGGTGTTTTCCCAACCGATTTTGTTTTGGTGCGCACCTACACGGCCATCGACCTGTGCGACAATCCTACCGTCCAGTCCATGACGATCACCGTCATTGATACGGTGCCTCCTACCCTGAATGATCTTCCTGAGGACTTGACCCTTTCCTGTGACGCATGGCCGAGCTTCATGGCCACGCCTCCTTCTGCGGAGGACAATTGCGACCCCGCTCCCGCTGCCGGAGACACGGATACGACCATAACAGAGGGAGATTGTCCAGGTCAGTTTACGGTAGCATTGACTTTCAGCTTCAGCGATCTCAGTGGTAACTCTTCTTCTCACACCCAGACCATCACGGTCGTGGATGAGACTGCGCCTGCTTTCACTTTCGTTCCCGAAGGAATGACCATCGATTGTTCTGAGGATTGGCCCCAGCCGAGCGATGATGCCAGCCTCATGGCCACTGCCGAAGACCTCTGCAGCGGAACGGTCATCACCTGGGCAGACGACACCCTTCCCGGCGCTTGTCCAGGCTCCTTCATCCTGGAACGGACCTTCACGGCTACCGATGAATGCGGGAATACTGCAACGGCGAGCACGACCATCACTTCCGAGGATGTGACCCCGCCGTCCATCCTGAATGAGATGCCCGACCTCGTCATCGCCTGTGGCGAAGAGATTCCGGAAATCGCGGCCATTACAGAGGATGACTGTTCGGGGGTGGAAGACGTTTATGTGACCCTGGACACGCTTTCCTTGGAAGCGGGAGACGCTGTCTCTACTGGGTTTGAATCCTGCTCCCTCGATGGGTTCGTCGCGGATGGTGGTACCATTTCCATCTCCAACGATGCCTTTGACGGCTCTTGTGCTGTCAGTTTGCTCCACGCAGCTGGCGAGGACCCCTTGAACTTCTACCCAGAAGGAATCATGGCGGGACGCGGCACCTATGAGGTCATGGCGCGCGCCGATGGTTTCATCAGCGACAACATCGTCCAGCTGCTCGGTGGTGATGACGTGGGGAGTCCCGCCCTCGAGTTCGACATGCGCCCTCTTGGCACGGACAACCCCGGCATCGACCTCACTGGATATGGCTTGGATGTATCGGTGGATGCCACCATGCAACAAGGGGAGTGGTACGCAGTGTCCATCACTTTGACGGCTTCTGACGTTGTGCTCTCGATCAATGGCAGCGAAGTGCTCTCCGCAGCATTGCCTGACGGTTTGCCGGAGCAAGGACGTTTCAAATTGTCCGCCGCATACTCTGCGACCTATGACGATATGTCCTACCTCCCAGAGGACCCCTGTCCTGTGGTGGAGCGTTTCGTGCGCACCATCCACGCCGTTGACTTCTGTGGCAATGCATCGGCGTTGTCCCAGCTCATCGATGTCATCGATACGGTGGCACCTGTGTTCACTTCCTTCCCTGAGGATATGACCATTGACTGCGCGGCAGATTTTCCCATCCCGGCTGAGGCCGCTGAGGCCATGGCCACTGCTGAAGATGCTTGTACGGAAGTCCAGGTCACCTGGTCCGACGAGGTTGTCCCCAATGCCTGCCCTGGCAGCAGCACGCTGTACCGCACCTTCACGGCAACGGACGATTGTGGAAATTCAACGTCACAGGTCCATACCGTGACCCAGGAGGATACCGAGGCACCCCAGATTGCCGAACCTCTCCCCGTGGACACCCTCGTGAGCTGTGACGCTGTTCCCGCTCCGCTCGACAGCACCGACTTCGTGGTGACCGACAACTGCAATGCATGGAGCTTTGCCTTCAGTTCAGATACCCTCCCCGGTAGCTGCGAGTATGCCTACATCCGTGTCGACACCTACACATTCACCGACTGCGATGGCAATGCCTCTGAGTTCGTGCACAATGTGGAAGTCGAAGACATTGTCGCTCCGGTCTTCACTTTCTTCCCTGACAATGACTCCATCCCTTGCACGGAGAGTTTCCCTGAGCCCTCGGATTCAACGATCTGGATGGCGACGGCCGAAGACAACTGCAGCCTGACCGTGGTCACTTGGTCTGACGAAGTGACGCCGAATGCATGCCCGGGCAGCAGCACCTTGGCACGGACTTTCACTGCGGTGGATGCCTGCGGAAACACCACGAGTCAAGTTCAGACCATTACGCAGTTCGATGACGTCGCACCCCAACTGGATGAGTCCTTGCTCCCCGAGGACATGACGGTTGATTGCGATGCGGTTCCCGCGCCGCTCGACAGCCTTGGGTTCAGTGTCACCGAGAATTGCAATGCTTGGAGCTTCGCGGTTTCTTCTGACAGTCTCCCCGGTGAATGTGGTCCGGAATTCGTGCGGATCGACACCTACACCTTTACGGACTGTGACGGCAATGCAACGGAATTCGTCCACACGGTGACCGTACAGGACACGACGCCTCCTGCCTTCACTTTCTTCCCGGTCAACGACTCCATCCCTTGCACGGAGGAGTACCCCGACCCCACGGACGATGCAGCGCTTCTCGCCACTGCAGAGGACAACTGCAGCGATGTGGAGATCAGCTGGTCCGATGAGATTGTACCCGGCGATTGCCCCGGTGAGGACACACTGCTCCGGACTTTCACGGCACTCGATGCATGTGGCAATGTGACCTCGGAGGTTCATACCATGTTCCGCTACGACAATATGGGTCCCGTCATCGGCGTGTTCCCGAACGACACCACCATTGACTGTGACCCAGCCAATGAGATCGCGACTTTGGACAGCAGCTTTTTCGCCGCTGAGGACAACTGCAACCCTTGGACTTTTGATGTAGAGACCGAATACGATGGTGAGGAAGAGAATCCATGTAACTACACCCGATTCGACACCTATACGTTCACGGACTGCAGTGGCAATGTGACCACCTTCGTCCATGAAATTGCCATCCAGGATACCACAGGTCCGAACATCGGACTCGAACCCCTCGACTTCACGGTGGACTGCCCGCAGCAGGTACCCGAATTCGACATCACCCAAACGGTGGATGTGTGGATGGACGACGCGGACCTCGAAGTGGACGACAACTGCAGCGGCGATGCTTCCACGATCACGGCCACATATGAAGACGTGGTGACCCTGTTCGTGGATCCGACCCACTACACCCAGACCCGGAAGTGGACGTTCATCGACCATTGTGGCAACACGACGAGCTACGATCAAGTCATTGTGGTGGACGAGCCGGAGCCCATCCTTCCGAATGCTTTCAGTCCAGCCGGCACGGGTCCGGGCAATGGATACAATGACCTCTATGTCATCGAAAACCTGGGAACGGAAGGAGAAGGAAGCAATGCCATACCGCCTTGCAATTGGGAGGACGACGGAGAGTTCATCTTCTTCCAAGTCTTCAACCGCTGGGGCGGCCTCGTGTATGAGTCAGAACCTGGCAAGATGTACCAGAACGACTGGAACGGAACCAGCATGGTATCCGGCAATACGGTGGTCAACGGCACCTACTTCATGCTGCTTCGCTACCAAGATGGAAGGAAGTATGGACAGTACGTGGATGTTCGGGTAGACTGATTCCATCGCACCCGTCCCAACCGATAACGATTTCGAGATGAAACGCTTTAAAATCTTGCTGATGATCCTGCCCTTGATGGGGATGGCCCCGGTCTGGGGTCAGCAGGACGTCATGATCAGCCAATACCTGTTCAATGGGCTGTTGATCAACCCCGGCTACGCCGGTTCACACCCCTACACCAGTTCCAGCCTGCTGCACCGCAGCCAATGGAACCAATTTGACGGAGCCCCCACCACCAGTGTGGTTGCTGT
Source organism: Flavobacteriales bacterium (assembly GCA_030828175.1). Lineage (GTDB taxonomy): Bacteria > Bacteroidota > Bacteroidia > Flavobacteriales_D > Sanyastnellaceae > UBA8752. Next base: position 5,411 of record JAURDB010000056.1, on the reverse strand, counting down.
TGATGGCGCCTTGCGCAACAACAGCATGGGTGTGGGCATCCTCATGATCCACGACCAGATCGGTTTGACGACCCAGACGGATGTGGCGGTCAACTTCGCCTACCGCATGCGCCTTGGAGCCGGCCGATTGGCGCTGGGTCTGAAAGGAGGCGTTGCCAACACGCGCGCCGATCTTTTCGCTGCGGAATTGACCGATCCGGGAGACCCGAACTACAGCGAAAACCAACAAATCACCCAATCTGCTCGCTTCGGTTTCGGTGCCTACTATCACATGCAGAAGTTTTACTGCGGTGTCTCCATCCCGACTTTGACTGCCCTTGGCCCCAACGCTGAGACAACAGAGCCTCACCTGCTCACTACGGCGGGTGTCGTCTTCCAGGCCTCGGATGCCGTCATGCTCAAGCCCAGCTTCTTGGTCAAGGCGGTTCAGGGCGCACCGGCACAGCTGGACCTCAACTTACACGCCCTTTTCCAAGAGCGGATTTGGTTGGGTGCAGGTTGGCGTTCTGGTGACGCGATGGTGAGCATGATGGAAATCCAGGTGACCCCTGAATTGCGCATCGGCTATGCCCATGACTTCACGCTCAGCGATATCCGCGACTTCTCCACTGGATCCAACGAAATCCTCATCGGTTTCGATTTCGGCCAGGGCATCAGTGCAAAACGTTCCCCCCGCTACTTCTAAGCCATGCAAGAGCGAAACACACTCCTTTCCCCTTCTCTCGTGCTTGGGTTGATCCTTGGGAGCATCCTCACCTTTTCCGGGTGCGCCCGGCTTCATGTAGAAGAAGGACAAGCCGCCTTTGACGAATTGCGCTACCAAGACGCCATCCATCATTTCGGCATGGCTGTGCAGCGCATCCCGGATCCGGATTCATATCGCAAACTGGCAGCTTCCCATGCGCTGATCAATGAGCCACAGGAGGCCTCTGCAGCCTATGCCATTCTGATTGCCCAACCCGATGCCACAGATGACGATCGGTTGGCCTACGCCGAAGTGTTGTTCAAGCAACAGCGCTACACAGAAGCGGAGCGTCTCCTCAATGAGGTAAGCCAGCGGGACCCCGGCAACGAAGTGGCTGCCGCCTTGCGTCAGAGCGCCTTGCTCGCTCAAGATGGCTCTCGCGATACCTCGGCATTTGAACTTGAGCCTTTTGCAACCGAGGGCATCCGTTCTGCGTTCGCCCCGTTCCGCTTCGGAAACACGCTGTACTTCACGGGTGCTTTGGAAAAGCCGGGGGCACGCGACCCTTATACCGATTTGAGCTTCACGGATTTGTACCAGATTCCCGTCAGCGGGGGAACTCCCCAGTTGACGCCGGGTGTGAATGGCCCTTACCACGACGGAATCGCCACCATGTCCCCGGATGGCAACCTCCTCGTTTTCACACGGAGCAACCATGCTCCAGAGAAAGTCGGAAAGTTGCTTTTGGACGATGCCTCCGTCAACAATACCACGATTTTCTATGCCCGGAAAGGCCTCGAGACATGGAGCAATCCTCTGGAGATAGGCCTGAGCGAGGGAGCACATATGTTCGCTCACCCGGCTTTCAGTCCCGATGGAAAGGTCCTCTATTTCGCGAGTGACATGCCCGGCGGATTGGGAGGCATGGACATCTGGAAAATCGACAGGAATGGAGACACTTGGACATTCCCCGCAGTCAACCTCGGGCCTGAGGTGAACAGCGCCGGAGACGATGTCTTCCCCAGCCTCAAAGGAAACGACACGCTGTTTTTTGCATCCGACGCCCAGATCACTTTGGGTGGCTTGGACGTACTGTACTCCGTTCGCAGTGAGGATGGATCCTGGGGCACCCCGGTCCACCTCGACTATCCGCTGAACAGCCAGAGTGACGATTTCTGTATGTCCTTCAATGAGGACGGCAAAAGTGGCTTCGTCTCTTCCGATCGATACGGTTACGACCGGATCATGACATTCAAGATTGTAGACCGTCCCCTGCTGGTGCGCGGCGTTGTGGTCGACAGTGAAACGGGAGAAAGCATTCCCAATGCCCAGGTTGACCTGCTCGATGCAGAAGACGGAAGCGCGGTCGCATTGCGCAGCGATGCTTCGGGTGCCTTCGAACTGAACCTACCCCACGGCAGAAAGTTTCGTGCTGAGGCCACCATGGATACTTACTTCGCTGAGAACATATCCATGGAAACGCCCGCTGACCCCTTGGTCCGCGACATGGAAGTGGTCATTGAACTGACACCCAGCAGTGAGCTCACAAATGAGGAATTTGCCAGTGCCATCCGCCCGGGAGACAGCTTTGAGCTTCCTGAAATCCGATGGGACTACGACAGCTACCGCCTGCGTGAGGAGGCGAAACCCTCTCTCTCCCTTGTGGCGGAGTTCCTCAGGAACCGTCCTGGAATCGAAGTAGAACTCCGCTCTCATTGTGACGCACGTGGATCCGACCGATACAACCAGCGCCTCAGCGAGCGCAGGGCAGAGTCTGCTGCCCGCTATCTAGAGGACCTCGGGGTGCCGACGAACCAAGTCATCCCGGTGGGCGTTGGAGAAGCTGAGCTTCGAAACGAATGTGGCAACGGCGTTCCTTGCTCCGAGGCCAAGCACCAAGAAAACCGGAGGACCGAGTTCCTCGTGGTCCGCACGCCCGACCGCGAGAACTGAGGCCCCTTCGTACATCCATCCAAACCCATGAAAAAGGGAGCCTCACCGGCTCCCTTTTTCATTTTCCCCCTTGGGGCTGCAGCAGGAATGACCCAGCAATCAGGCGAAGTGGGGTCCTGGGTAGTAGGCCGTATCTCCCAACTCTTCCTCGATGCGGAGCAATTGGTTGTACTTGGCGATCCGGTCGCTGCGCGATGCGCTTCCGGTCTTGATCTGGCCCGTGGAAAGTGCCACTGCAAGGTCGGCGATGGTCGTGTCCTCGGTCTCGCCACTGCGGTGGCTCATCACGCTGGTATAGCCGCACCGGTTGGCCAGCTGAACGGCTTCGATGGTCTCGGTCAAGGTTCCAATCTGGTTGACCTTGATCAGGATGGAGTTGGCTACCCCTTCCTCGATGCCACGACTGAGGCGTTCCACGTTGGTCACGAACAGGTCGTCACCGACGAGCTGGGTCGTGTCCCCCATGGCGTCCGTCATGAGCTTCCAGGTGGCCCAATCGTCCTCGTCACAACCGTCTTCGATGCTGATGATCGGATACTTGCCCCGGAGCTCCTTCCAGTAGTCAACCCAAGCCGGACCGTCCATCTGCTGTCCGGTACCGGACAGGATGTACAGGCCTTTCTCCTTGTCGTAGAACTCACTGCTGGCCGCATCAAGGGCCAATTGGAAGTCCTCATCGGGCTTGTATCCCGCCTTTTCGATGGCCATGAGAATGGTGTCCAGTGCCTCCTCGTTGGACTTGAGGTTGGGCGCGAACCCTCCCTCGTCGCCTACGTTGGTGCTCAGCCCCTTTCCGGAGAGCACCTTTTTGAGGTGATGAAAAACTTCAGCACCCATGCGCAAGCCGTCCGCAAATGTGTCTGCACCTACGGGCATGATCATGAACTCCTGGATGTCGATTGCGTTGTCGGCGTGGGAGCCTCCATTGATGATGTTCATCATCGGAACCGGCATCAGGTTGGCGTTCACCCCGCCGATGTAGCGGTACAGGGGCTGGCCGAGTGAGCCGGCTGCCGCCTTGGCCACGGCGAGGCTGACACCCAGCAGGGCGTTGGCGCCCAAGTTGCCCTTGTTGTCGGTACCGTCCAGGTCGATCAGGTAATGGTCGATGCCGACCTGGTCGAAGATGTCCATGCCCACAAGCTCCTCCGCGATGGTCGTATTGACGTTCTCGATGGCCTTCTTGACCCCCTTGCCGAGGTAACGGCTGCTGTCTCCGTCACGAAGCTCCACGGCCTCGTGCACGCCGGTACTGGCTCCCGACGGAACCGCTGCGCGTCCGAGGACGCCTTCCCCGGTCACCACTTCGACCTCGACGGTCGGATTGCCCCTCGAATCGAGGATTTCGCGGGCGTGGATGTGATCGATGTATTGCATGGTCAGGCTGTTTGCAGCTTGTTGTGTTGTTCGATGTAGGTGATGAACCGGTCAAATAAGTGACGGCTGTCATGGGGACCTGCACTGGCTTCTGGGTGGAATTGCACCGAGAACACAGGCTGGTCCTCCAACTTGATACCCGCCACGGTACCGTCGTTCAGGTGCTCGTGGGTCACAACCACGTTTGGAGCACCATCCAGGGACTCGCGGCTGACCACGAATCCGTGGTTCTGCGAAGTGATTTCACATTTTCCGCTTTCCAGGTCCTTCACGGGGTGATTGACACCGCGGTGGCCTTGGAACATTTTCTCCGTCTTCAAACCCTGACTGAGTGCGATGACCTGATGGCCGAGGCATATGCCGAATACCGGCTGGCCGAGTGCAATGATCTCGCCGATGAGTCTGATGGTGTCGGGCATGGCAGAAGGGTCTCCTGGTCCATTGGAGATCATCCATCCAGTGGGGTTCCAAGCCTTCATTTCATCCAACGATGTCCCCATGGGGAATTGTCGGACAAAGGCGCCACGCTCTGTGAGACACCGCGTGATGTTTTCCTTGTTTCCCAAGTCGAGCAGTGCGATGCGCACTTCACTCTCGGCATTGCCTGCGTCTTCAGGTTCTTTGCGCGTCACCCGGCTGGACAGCTCAAGCCCTTCCATGGAGGGGGTTGCCTTGAGCTTGGCAATGAGCTCGGCTTCGTCCGTTCCATCGCTGCTGATCAAGGCATTCATTGCGCCGCAATCGCGGATGTGCTGAATAAGACCTCGGGTATCAATGTCGGAAATACCGACAATCCCATCGCGCTTCAAGCGTTGGGCCAGGGGTTCGATGTCTCCCACGCGGCTGGCCACCTGGCTGAAGTTGCGGACCACGAGGCCCGCGATCTGGGTGCTGCCACTTTCGTTCTCAGCACTGTGAACCCCGTAGTTCCCAATGTGCGCGGTGGCCATCACGAGCACCTGACCCTTGTAGCTGGGGTCGGTGAAAATCTCCTGATAACCATACATGCCGGTGTTGAAGGCCACTTCTCCTGTGGTGGTGCCTTTGGCTCCGATGGCTTTTCCTACGAATCGGGTGCCGTCCTCAAGGAGCAGGACAGCCTGATCCGGCGCTTTTTTCTGGATGTCGGGCTGGGTCATTGCGGCGCGAAGATAGACTGCATCTTCAGCCCATTTTGCCTTTTGGAACAGCGTAATGAGAACAGGGTTTGAACAGACTCAAGGGGTCACCAACGAAAAAGGGAGGCCGTGGTGGCCTCCCTTTTTCATTCGTTCGATCCGGACGTTATTCGGCAGGCTTTTCCTCCTCGCCTTCGGCGTCGTCGGTCGGGGCGGCGTCGTCGGCCGGAGCCTCCTCAGCGGGCGCCTCCTCAGCGGCAGCCTCGGCGGCCGGAGCC
>JAURDB010000055.1 GCA_030828175.1 Flavobacteriales bacterium | reverse complement strand
CACGGCCTGCAACTTCGACGATCCGCTGAACGGGCCTTGTGCCGTTCTGGATGATTGCGGAGTCTGCGGTGGCTGCGGCATCCCGGCCGGTGCTTGTGACTGTGACGGCACCCTGCCCGATGCACTGGGCAATTGTGGCGGCACCTGCACGGCGGACAGCGACGGCGATGGCCTCTGCGACGACGTCGACAACTGCACCGACATCACGGCCTGCAACTATGACGATGCTGCCAACGGCACGTGCACCACGCTCGATGAGTGCGGAACCTGCGGTGGTGACGGCATCCCTGCCGGCGACTGCGATTGCTTCGGCAACCAGGTTGACGCCTGCGGTGAGTGCGGTGGAACGGGAACCGACGTGGACGCCGACGGCATCTGCGACGACCTCGACAACTGCACCGACATCACGGCCTGCAACTACAACGACGATGCCAACGGCGCCTGTGCGGTGCTCGACGAATGCGGCGTGTGCGGCGGAACGGGCATCCCGGCCGGCGACTGCGATTGTGATGGCAACGTCACGGATGCATGCGGTGTCTGCGGTGGCAACGGAACCGACGTCGATGGCGACGGTCTCTGCGACGACGCGGACAACTGCACGGACGTGACGGCTTGCAACTACGACGACGTGGCGAATGGCCCCTGCGCGGTGGTCGATGCGTGCGGCGTATGCGGTGGAAGCGGCATCCCCGCCGGAGACTGCGACTGCAACGGCAACGTAACGGACGCCTGCGGCGTTTGCGGCGGCACCGGAACGGACGTGGACGGTGACGGCATCTGCGACGACCTCGACAACTGCACGGATGTCACGGCATGCAACTACGACGACGCGGCCAATGGCGCCTGTGCGGTGCTCGATGAGTGCGGCGTATGCGGTGGATCCGGCATTCCGGTCGGCGACTGCGACTGCTTCGGCAACCAGCTCGACGCCTGTGGTGTCTGTGGTGGAACCGGAACGGACGTGGACGGCGATGGCATCTGCGATGACCTGGACAACTGCACGGACATCACGGCCTGCAACTATGCCGACGCCAACAATGGCAGCTGCACGAGCCTCGACGAGTGCGGCGTTTGCGGTGGCTCAGGCATCCCTGCGGGAGACTGCGACTGTGACGGCAACCAGCTCGATGACTGCGGCATTTGCGGTGGCAACGGAACCGATGTCGACGCAGATGGCATCTGCGATGACGGCGACAATTGCGTGAACACCGACGCCTGCAACTTCGATGACCCGAGCAACGCTTCCTGCCTGTATGCCGACGAGTGCGGTGTATGCGGAGGTTGCGGCATCGGCGACGAATTCTGTGACTGCGATGGCAACACATTGGACGCGCTCGGTGTCTGCGGTGGAACGTGTCTCGCGGATGACGACGCGGACGGCATCTGTGACGACGTAGACAACTGCACGGACATCACGGCCTGCAACTACGACGATCCTGCCAACGGAGCCTGCGCAGTCGTGGATGAGTGCGGTGTATGCGGAGGTGATGGCATCCCGGTCGGAGACTGCGACTGTGATGGCAACCAGCTGGACGCCCTCGGCGTCTGTGGTGGCCTTTGTCTCGCGGACAACGATGGTGACGGCGTTTGTGACGACCTGGAGGTTCCGGGTTGTACCAACCCGCTGGCCAACAACTACGATCCGAATGCCACCGACGACGATGGCAGCTGTGAATACGAACCGGAGAGCTTCCTCGGCGTGTTTGCTGAAGCCTACGAGGTCAACAGCATCGGCACCGGCTTCGTGACATGGAGGATTTATGCCCAGTTCGCCAACCCGACCGACCAGCTGGTCTCGGTGTTCGGAGATCTCGAATCCCCGCTGGAATTGAGCACGACCACGGACTTCCACCAGGAGTTATTGGGCGGCATATTCGCTCAGAACATCAATCCTCTGTTGTTCCAGGACTTCCCAACCCTTGAGTACGACTCTTGGTTGACGATTGGCTCGGAGAACATCTCCGGAACCCAGACGCAGGCAGTGGGATTGAATGCGGTCACCTTTGAGAACGGCGGAGACCTTGCGTCCAACGCGGTGAACGGAGGAAGCTGGTTCATCACCCCGGATACAGAACCCACAGCCTTCCCCGATGCGGACGGCAAGGTGCTTCTCGCCCAGGTGACCACGGACGGCACGGTGACTTTCAACGGCAACATTCTCTACCGCACGGCAGACGGTGTCAGTCCGGTCGCACGTGACATCACATTGGTATTCCCAAGTGACTGCTTCACCGATCTGAACTCCGATGGTGTGGTCAATATCAACGACCTGTTGATTGTGCTATCCGACTACGGCTGCATCAGCGCCAACTGCGCCGGAGACACAAACAACAATGGTGTCGTGGGAATCGACGACATTCTCACCATTCTCGGTACTTACGGCGATAGCTGCTTTTAAGGGTGTGAACCCTTTTCAAAACGGGAGGCCTGCCCTTAGGGGTGGGCCTCCTTGTTTTTGTGCCCCCGGAATGGATGGCCATCCGCTGATATTTGTCAATGGTGCAGCCTTTCTGGAAGGAGCGAAGTAGTTTGGAGAAATGCGTGTGTTTTTCACCCTGTTCCTTTTCCTTCTTCTGGTTCCTATCGGCACGAGCGGCCAAGAAAGTCCCTCTCCAAGTGATTTTCTGCTGACTGAATCCCTCGATTCTGAATGGCTGCCTACTGCGAGGGCATCTGCTTCGCAGGGATTCAAGCTGGACAGCGTTGCTTACTCGTCCTTCCGCTCCCTGGCCCCTGAACGGTTTGCATGGGATGTGCCTTTTCCGGGAGGAGAATACCGGACCCTGCGTTTCAAGCGTTTTGAAAACCTCTCCGAGCATCTGGAGATCGCGGTGACCGACGAAAACGGATTCCATACCGAGGAGGTCCAGCCCAGGTTGGTGACCTATGAATTGGAAGGTCACGGCCGATCCGGGTCGCTCATCCTGATGGAGGATCACATGGTGTCGAGTCTGCTCCTGGAGGATGACCGTTGGGAATTGAACCACCGCGGCGACGGATTCCATGCCCTATTTCCAGTGAGTGAGTCTACGGATGACCGCACCTTCACCTGTGGCGTGGAAGATGCCGCTCCCCTTCCCCACCCTTCGCCCGATGCCGCTGCCATGTCCTCCTCCGCCCTGCTCGAATGTGTGGAGGTCGGCATCGAGATCGATCAATTCACCTACAATGCACTGGGCTCCGATGTCACGGACGCCGTCGACTGGGCCCTGGCCATCTTGGCATCGGTGGATCAGATCTACCGCAATGAGCTCAATGACCTCATTACCCTCGAAGCCCGCTTCATCCATGTTTGGACGTCCCCCGATCCATACGCCTCTGTGGTCAATGACGGAGGGGGGCTCTTGGGCACCTTCAACTCCGAATGGAACAGCAACCCCAATTTCAACAGCATTCCACTGGACCTCAAGCACTTCTTCACGATGCGGACCAACATCGGAACAGGGGGCATTGCCTACTTGAACGGGCTCTGCAACAGCTACAATGCCGGCGTCAGCGGCAACCTTTCCAGCGCCACGGTCTACAACATCAACACCTACGCCTGGAACCTCGACGTGGTCGCCCACGAATTGGGCCACAATTGCGGCGCCAACCACACGCATTGGTGCGGCTGGCCTGGCGGCCCGATTGACAACTGCGGCAGCTATGAAGGCGACTGCACGGGCTACACGGACAACCCGACCGGACAGCTCGGCACCATCATGAGCTATTGCCACGCCATTGCCGGAGGCAGCAAGACCCTCACCTTCCATCCAACCGTAGAGAACAATGCCCTGATTCCCACCTTCAACGGGGCCTCGTGCATCGGTACCTGTGGCGACCAGGTCATTGCCACGACCAGCCTCTTTTGCGGTGATTCCAACGCCTGCAATTACAGCCCCGGCGACCCCAACAATGAAGGGTGCATCTATCCCGATGACTGCTCGGAATGCGGCCCGAATGGCGGCCTCATTGGCGGCCTTCAGTTGAACGGCATCAGTGCAACCCTCGCCGGAAACGGCATACAAAGCACCGTTTTCAATGGTTCTGGATCTGCACTCGGCCTGAATATCACCTTGGGCTTCAACAATCCCCAGAGCGGAGGATCCTGGCCCGGAGACATGTTGCTCGGCCTGTGCGCTCCCAGTGGGGATTGCATTGAAATAGGAGGTTACAATGTGTCCCAGGGCTACACCTATGCGGGCTCATGGCCCGGCGACTGGAACGTATCCGCACCCGGCACCTACACAGCGTCCTTGGACTTCTCCGGCACCCCGTTGACGGGCAACGGGGACTGGACGGTCGAAATCATCAACGGCTGGAACAGCTCTGGCATCGTGGAATACGCCGTCGACTTGGAGTTTCCGGGATTGTGCTCCGATCCCATCGACTTGGAGGGCTGCACTGACCCCACGGCATGCAACTACGACGAAACCGCCACGGTGGATGACGGCAGCTGTTTGTTCGACGACGCCCTCGGTGTGTGCGGTGGAAACTGTACCTCCGATCTCAACGGCAATGACATTTGCGACGACGAGGAAGCATGTGGCGAGATGGCGTGCGGAGAAGGCACCTATTTCAACGTCGCGACCGGCCTTTGCGAATCACTCCAGATGCTGTGTCCCGGTGATGTCGATTTCGATGGCATCGTGACGGTCACCGACATGCTCAATACACTGGGCGAGTTTGGATCCACCTGCACGCCGCCACCGCCGACTCCCACCTCGTGCAGCACCATCATGTGCTGCGACGGAGACGCTTGCGGAACCGGAACGGTCTGGGACGACGTTCAAAGCCAGTGTACATCCAATCTCTTGGCCTGCCCCGGGGACCTGGATTATGACGGGATCGTCACGGTAACGGACGTGCTCGGGGTACTCGCCAGCTTCGGGCTCGACTGCGATTAAGTGGTCTGACCAGAACGTGCTGCGAGCATGGGGACGAAGGCGAAGGTCCCGTGTGTCTGCTTCGCAAAGGTTCCCTCTTCGATGCGCCGTACCTCGGTCATCACCTGTTTTCCGTCGCCGGCAGAGGCATCGTCCAATGGAATGATGAGCCTGCCCCCGATGGCAAGCTGTCCCAGAAGCGCCTCTGGAATGAAGGGTGCGCCGCAGGTGACCAGGATGCCATCGAATGGGGCAAAGGCGGTTTTGCCCTTGTAACCGTCACCGTAGTAGCAATGTGCGCGGTACCCCATCTTCTTCAAGAAGGGCGTGGTCTTGTCGTAGAGGGCTTTTTGCCGCTCAATGCTGTGCACCTTGAACCCCATGGCCGTCAGGACCGCACATTGATACCCGCTGCCCGTTCCGATTTCCAGCACCTTGGCTCCCGCGGGAAGCGCGAGCAGTTCCGTCTGGCGGGCCACAGTATATGGGTGGCTGATTGTCTGGCCGGCTCCAATGCGAAAGGCCTTGTTTTCATAGGCGAAATGCACAAAGGCATCGTCCATGAAATGGTGGCGGGGCACCTGATCCATGGCGGTGAGCACCCGCTCATCAGCAATGCCCATTTCGCGGAGTTTCTCCAGCAATTCCCTGCGAAGACCCTTGTGTCGATAGGTGTCGGAAAGGTTGGCGGCTGCGGTGGACATGGACCCACCAAAATACCCCCGCCAACGGTCGGTATTCGGTGTGGAAATCACGCCTTGCCAACATGCGGCCTGTGGGAACGTCTCCGGGTACCTTCGCTTGTCCATGTCTTCCCCAATGCGCATCGGTGTTCTCGGTGCCGGCCACCTCGGCCGGATTCACCTGCGTTGCCTGTACTCCCTGGCAGATCGCTGGGAGGTGGTGGGCTACCACGACCCGGACCCGGCGGCGGCCGCTGCCGTGGAGGCCCTGGCGCAGTCAGAAGGATGGCAAACGCCTGTTGCCTTCCCTACACCGCAGGCGCTCTTTGATGCCGCAGATGCCGTGGCCATCGTGACACCGACTCCTGAGCACGGCAGGCTGGCCCAGGAGGCGCTGGCGCGTGGCATTCATTGCTTCATCGAAAAACCGGTCACCACTGCCCTGGAGGAGGCCGAAGCGCTCGTTCGTGCAAGGGATGCGGCTCAGCGGGTCGTTCAAGTGGGGCATGTGGAGCGATTCAATCCCGCTTTTGAAGCGGCACGGTCCCACCTCTCTGCCCCTCGTTTCATCGAGGCCCACCGTCTGGCGCCCTTCAACCCCAGAGGATTGGATGTGCCCGTCGTATTCGACCTGATGATCCACGACATCGACCTGGCCCTCCACGTTCTCGACGGGGACGTGGCCCGGGTGGCTGCCAACGGCGTCTCGGTCGTAGGCGGCAGCGTGGACATTGCCAATGCGCGATTGGAGTTCACTTCCGGCGCCGTTGCCAACCTCACGGCGAGCCGGGTGAGCGTCAACACCATGCGCAAGGTGCGCCTGTTCCAACCCGATGCCTACCTGTCGGTGGACTTGCTGAATCGAAGCGCCCAAGTGATGCGGCTCGAAGATGTCGCCGCAGGTGAGGAGCGCGACCCCTACGGTTTCTATCTGGATGTACCTGGCCGCACCGCTCGGCGCATCCACATCGAGGAGCCTGAAGTCGGCGAGGCCAATGCCATTGCCGATGAGCTTGCGGACTTTCACGCGGCCTGTTCCGGTCACCACCCTTGCCGGGTGCCGCTGGAGGATGGCCTCGCTGCCCTGAGGGTGGCCACGGAAGTCATGGAACGCATACAACATTCATTGACCCCTACATCATGACAAGAAATTGGTTCACCTGCGTGGTGAAATACATCCGCCATGGCGTGGATGGAAGCGAGGAAAAGACGACGGACCAGCTGTTGCTGGATGCCTACACCTACACCGAAGCAGAGGCCCGTTTGGTCGGCATTGTGACCAGTGTGTGTACCGGCCCCTTCGAGGTCCAGTCCATCACCAAGAGCAACTACGCCGAGGTCGTCCGCTGGGACACCGGCGACAAGTGGTTCCGCATCAAGGTGGCCCTGACCAGCTTTGATGAGAAGAGCGGCAAGGAAAAAGAGGCCAATCAGTTCTTTCTCTTCTCAGCAGATGACGTGAAGGACGCCTATGACAAGACCAAGGAGTTCCTCAAGGGGTCCGGCATCGGCTTTGTCATCCCCGCCATCAATTACACCAAGATCAGTGAGATCTACCCCCAGAGCGAGGAGGGCTCGACCAACATGACCGCAGCAGACGGCTACGGCGCCGTTCCGGCGGACCACCCGTCCATCGCAAAGCCTGTCGAGGAGTCCGTGCCCGCGGGAGTAGACCCGGAAACGGGAGAAGTCGCCTGATCGCGATCGGTCCGCAGGCCTTCAGGCCCATTCCCAGCAGGAGCGGTAGGCCCCTGCCCCTTCGCAATGTGCAGTGAAGGCGGCATAGAAATCGTCGCTTCCGAGCGTCGCGCTGTCGCCGACGACCAGCAGGTGCATGCGGGCGCGGGTCATGGCCACGTTCATGCGCCGGTATTCGGACAGGAAACCCACCGTACCGTCGGCGTTGGATCGGGTGAGCCCGATGACCATGATGTCGCGTTCCTGCCCTTGGAAGCCGTCCACGGTTTGGATGCTCAAGCGTCCCTCGGCAGACGCCTTGTCGCTGTGCAGCAGCTCCTCCAGCAAGGTCACCTGCGCGCGGTAGGGTGCGATGACCCCCATGGTGGCGTCGGGTTGGGCCTCCCGCAGCTCGCGGACACGGTCCACGATGAATGCCGCCTCTTCGGGGTTGCGGATGCTGGCGTGTGAACGACCCGTGGTATCCGCCTCAGGGGTGGCCCGCTCCTCATCCCAACCGCGCCCGGCCGTATCGATGAAAGACAACGGAGGCAAGGATCCCAGGGTGCGATCGGCCACGGATTCATGGGCCAGAAGGCGCCCCTCGTAAAAGCGGGCATTGGGAAAGGCCATGATATCGGCGTGCATGCGGTACTGGGTATCCAGCAGGTGCACGTTGCGCTCCCGGTCGATGGCCTTTTCCAGCAGGCTGATGCCCAAACCGGCTTTGATCGCCTCGGGGGCTTTGACCGTGGGGGGCAATTGGGAAGCATCCCCCGCCAACACGACGCGCTCAGCCGCCCGCAAGGGAATCCAGGCCGCCGGCTCCAAAGCCTGACCCGCTTCGTCGATCACGACCGTGCCGAACCGACGCCCTGTGAGCAATCGATCTGCTGCACCGACCAGGGTGCAGCACACCACTTCGGCCGCTTCCACGACACGGTCCGCGAGGAAGGCTTCCAATCGATCGGCCTCCTTGCGCAGTGCTCGGGCCTCCGCGAAAGCCTCTCGGCGCGCGGCGCGCTGTTCGGGACCGAAAGAGCGGAACTGCATTTCTGCCTCCCGCGCCGCTTCCTCTGCTTGGCGGCGGTAGGTCTTGACCTGCTTGTGGTCCGGATCCGCCTCGACGAGACGGTCCAAGGAACGGTCGACCACGGAAGGGTCGATGCGCATGGGGTGTCCGATGCGCACCACCTTCAAGCCCGCGTTGCCCATGCGCTCGACCAATAAATCGACGGCCGCATTGGAAGGCGCCGAGCACATCACTTTCTCTCCGCGGCGCACCAACGACTTCACCAACTGAACGAGGGTCGTCGTCTTGCCCGTTCCCGGCGGACCGTGCACGGTCGTCACCTCTTGGGCTGTCAAGGCATGTCCCACCGCAGCGCACTGGGAAGGATTGAGGTCGGGATGCACAAAGGCTTCCGGGCCGACGGGTTCCGGGCGCGCGTAGCCCAGGATGACTTCGCGCAGTGCCGCCAAACGACTGGGCTTCCCATCCCGCCCGGCATTGAGCACATCGGACAGGGCCCGTGCCATTTCCTGGAAACTGCGTTCGTCAAAACGGGCATCGAGGGTCCACATGCGGTGCTGGGCCTGGGCCGGCAATTCCGCCCCATCGAGCACGACTTCGGCCAGCAACCCCCGCGCCGAGCGCACTATGCCCCGATGGTCCACGGACTCGCCCTTGCTGTCGGCGGAACTCAATTGCACCGCGGACCCCGGCCGAAAAGCACCGGGCTGTCCCGCGTCCGCTTCCACTTCTACCGTGGGTCTGCCTCCCATGGTGAATCGGGTGGCCACAATGCGGACGGGCGACCAGGACAATCCCTCTGCCTTTCGCCGCGAAACGGGCTGGCCTTCGAGTATGGCACGGTAGCGCTCCTCTTCGGCCCGATGCTCCAGCACCAGGGCCTCGGTCAAGGCGGACAGTTCAGAAATGCTGTCGCGGTGGGCCATCAGGACCTCACTGCCTGTTGCGCAGGATTTCGAGCGAACCGATGTAGCGGAACCCCTCGCCAACCGGCGTAATGACACCGTTGTGCTCGATGTCTTCCAACGGAAGCGAGTAGGAATTGATATCCAGCATCACGTAGTAAGCGCCATCGGAAACCTCATCCTCCTTGGGGGACCAGGTGTTCTCGTAGTCCTGCTCATAGTGGATGAGCTCTCCCCATCGGTTGAAGATGGAAAGGGTGGGGCCCAAGGTGCTGATGGCATTTCCCTTGATCTCGAAAGCGTCATTTTCCCCATCGGAATTCGGCGAGAACACATTGGGGATGATTTCAATGGCGCAAGGCCCGAAGTTCACCTCGAAGCTCATCGCATCCGTTCCGATGCACGGCGCTTCCATGTTGACCACTACGTTGTAGACATCGGTGCTGTTCACCGTAAGTGAACTCCCCGTCTCGGCCAGCGTCCCATTGGCCTGGGAGCTCCAGGTGAACTCCAGCGGCCACTCCGAAGGGGCCAACTCGGGCACCAGGATGTGGTCGTCGCCGATGCACAATCCGTAGAGCACCTCATCGGGACCGAATACCGGAGGGGCGTAGAGTCCCACCGGAACAGTCGCACTGGCGAGACACTCGTCGATGTCGCCCCCCGTGATGTTCATGGTCACGGTAACGTTCACCGGAGCGTCCAATCCATCCACGGTGGCAGTGGCCCCGTTGTTGGTTCCGCCGCCTGGCTCGATGGTGCCCCCGGTCGACTCCCAGCTCCAATCCACGTTCAAATTCGGAGAGTTGCCGATCGTATTGGCGGTGAGCCCCACCGGGACTCCACACCAATTGTCTGCAGCGGTGAGGGTCACCTCAGGTGCCGGCTCCACGGTCACGACCATGGTGTCCGAAGAAGTGCACCCAAAGTCGTTGGTCACAGTGTAGACGTACTCGAAAATGCCTTGATTCTCGGGCAGTATGGTGATTTCATCGCAGTCACCTCCATCGTCCACGATGAAGGGCCCCGTCCAGAATGAACTGTCGCAGTCGGCTCCAATCTGGGGGGTGAAGACGATGGGGTCGGGGTAGAGGCTCGGCTCGAAGTTGATGAACCAATCGAAGATGAATCCATTGTCGGATCCCCAACTGTCGCAAACCTCGATGGTCCAAGTGCCATTCAAAGGACACCCTTCAAGCAAGGTCCAAGGCTGGACGGACTCGTAGGTACCTGATGGCAAGGTCCCACCTGCATTGTCTGCCCAGGTGCCATTGGTGGCATCGGGAGACCAGAAGTAGTCGTAGCCCACACCCGGGTCATTGGCTTGGGCATCTATGTCCACCGGTACTCCGAGATAGGTTCCTCCTCCTCCTTGCTGGTGCACACCCATGGAACTGCCATCAGGACAGATGAAGGTGATGGTCAAGTCACCCATGAAGCTGTGCTCGAAATTGATGAAGAAGTTCTCGAAATCATCCGCGGAGGTAATGACCTGGCCGGGATTGAATGCGGTGAACACGATGGACGAACTGAAGCACTGCGTCTGATCGTCGGGAATGAACAGGCCTCCTCCGAAGTCCACGTTGGGCGAACTGTCGTAGGTGATGCCCTCGGCCACACCCACTACGGGATACTCCTCCCCTGCGCAAATCTGCAGTTCCTGTGTGGTGCCTTCAAAGCTGGTCGGCGTGGACACGAGGATCAGGTGATCCACCAGGTTGCCGTTCGGACAGTCGTTGTTGTCTTCGATGAAGAGCTGCACGGTATACGCTCCCGGTGCATCGAAACTGTGCGTCACCTCCGGTCCGCTGTCATCGGTGTTGCCGTCGTCAAAGTCCCAAAGCCACGTGGCGATCAAGAAGTCTTCGGCGGGCTCTGAACCCGTGCCGTCAAACTGGATTTCCTCGCCCACGCAAATCTGCAAGGGAACGGTCTCCACGACGCCGTCAATGGTGGTCACCACGTTGGCTTCCGGCCGTTGGCACGGCTCTTCACAGATGACCTCGGCCGTCCAGTTCGAGTTGTCCGTGGCATCCGAGGTGAACTGCCAGGTGATGCACCCGGACGCGTTGGTGACATCGTCCATTTGGCTCCAGATATCGACTCCCTGCAGATCGAATTCGGTGTAGACGCCATCCGGAGCGCCAACCGCCTCATCGGAGAGCCAGACGTACATGGTATCGCCCTGCCCCAGTGCGAAGAGGTTGAAGTAGAAGCTGATCACGGGATCGGCCACCATGTCCGGACAGAAGGTCATGGTGTAATCGGCATTCGGAGAAGCGTCGCCTGCCGTCAAGCCATTGTCCACAAAGAAAAAATCGCAGCCGGTGTATGTGCCTCCTTGCGAGATGGACACCTCCTGTGCCGACACCGTTCCTCCCAAGAGGAGGAGAATTCCCGCCGCCTTGCAGAGCAGCCGGGATGCATCCGGTTTCAATATCCTGGTCATTACTGTTCTTTGGATTTCCTCGCCAACTGCCGCGCATAAAGGTCCTGGCAACGCTGCGGGCTGTGGAATTGAATGACCCCCCGGTCACCCACATTGTAGTTGGTCGGAAGGGTCGGATCGGTCGAGCGTTCGATTTGGTACATGCGGGGATCGAAAGTGGCGGGGTCAAATTCCCTGGCACTGAAAGGAGCCCCTCCTTCGATGGTGGAAGGGACACCATCCAGGTCAGGAAGTCCTTCTCCCTTGGTCTGATTCTCAGAAAAAATCCACCCCTCCTTTGCGACAAACGCATCGTACTCCGCACCGGAGAAGGTCCGGCCTGTGATGGTAGACTGAGTGGGAGATTTGGCGGCCTTTTGGGCAGAGGCCTCTGGGGTAATCAACGCTGCGCCGGCAAGGATGACGCAACAAAAAATGCGGTTCATGTTCATGGTTTCCATCATTCCAACCCGAATACGCGGGCAGGAGTTGCTCGAAAGTAGCACATTTGCCCCCCCTTGACTCCAGCACCCATGAGACTTATCGAGGTTCAAGACGAGAAAACCCAAGAAGCCTTCCACGCCGTGCCCCGGCTGATCTATGCGGACGACCCAACGTGGATTCCCCACCTCCGCCAGGACATCGAAAAGGTCTTCGATCCGACCAAAAACCGCCTCTTCAAGAAGGGCGGTGAAGTTCAACGCTGGCTGGTCCAGGACGAACAGGGTCAATGGGTGGGACGCGTGGCCGCTTTCACCAACCCCAAGTACAGCAAAGGCATGGAGCAGCCCACCGGCGGCCTCGGCTTCTTTGAATCCACGGACGACGACGCCGTAGCCAACCTCCTGCTCGACGCCGCAGAGGAGTGGCTCAAGGAAAAGGGAATGGAAGCCGTGGATGGCCCCATCAACTTCGGCGAAAAGGACAAGTACTGGGGCCTCTTGGTGGACAATTTCACCGACCTCCCGAGCTATGGGATGAACTACAATCGCCCGTATTACCAGCGCTTCTTCGCAGATCGCGGATACCAGACCTATTACGAGCAGTACATCTACGGGCGAAAAGTGGCACTCGACATACAGGAGCCCTTTGAGCGCAAGCGGGCGCAGGTCGCATCCCGCGGCGGGTTTGAAGTGGTCACCGCCCGCGACATCACCAAGGAGCAGCTGGCCGAGTACTTCTGGACGGTCTACAACAATGCCTGGGGTGGCCACCACGGATTCGCCAAGATGCCGCTGAAGCAGGCACAGCGGACCGTAAAGTCGCTCCAGCCCGTCATGGATCCGGACATCATCTTCTTTGTGCTCCACAACGGAAAACCGGTGGCGTTCTACGTCAACATTCCGGAACTCAACCAAATCTTCAGGCATGTCAATGGCAACCTCAATGCCATCGGCAAACTGAAGTTCCTCTACCACAAATGGCGGGGCACATCCGATGTCATGGTGGGGCTGGTCTTCGGTATTGACCGCGAATACCACGGCGCAGGCCTCGACGGATACCTGATTGATATCGCGGGCAAGCAAATCCAAGCCAAAGGCCGCTATCATTCCACAACACTGACCTGGATTGGGGACTTCAATCCCAAGATGATCCGCATCGCCGAGAACCTCGGCACCCAGCGCACCCGGACCTACCACACCCTGCGCAAACTCTTCGATCCCAACGTGCCATTCAAGCGCGTCCCCATTGCGAAATAGGGCCGAAAGTCAGGGAAATCGACACAGGTCTTTGACGCATCGACATTCATTCTATCTTTGCCGCCCCTTCCGGAGGTCCAACGGGTACTGAAGGAGGGTTCGGACACCCCCTAGCTCAGCTGGTTAGAGCATCTCACTTTTAATGAGAGGGTCCTGGGTTCGAGCCCCAGGGGGGTGACCAGCCCAGGTGCTGAAATTGGTAGACAGGCATGGTTGAGGGCCATGTGTCCATTAGGGCGTGCGGGTTCGAGTCCCGCTCTGGGCACCAGCACAAAAGCAGAAAGGTCGCGTATCCCGCGGCCTTTCTCATTTTAAGAACCGAAAGTGGGCCCGTAGTGGTCCCGCTCTTGCAACAACTACAGAAAATCAGGGTCGTACTCCTCCACGCCGATCGCGTCCAACGCCTTCTTCGCCTTCGCAGTCAACCCTAACTCCTTGAGCACTGCGAACCATCGTTGCCGCGTCTCTTGCAGGCACTTGTGCGCTGGATGGATGCGCCTGGCGTTGGGTTTGTCGGTGGCGGCGTTAGGCGGTTGGTGGTTTGGTTTACTCGGTGTCCTTTAGGCAGCGGACAGAAAGGCCATGATTAGATGGTACCACATCCCGTTTAACCGTTAAATAAGTTGATGACAGTATACGACTCCAAGCACTTCCAGAACTGTCGGTAGCGCTCCACCATAAGCAAAATGGGTCATCACCAAAACTTCCGCTACCAAATCTTTGCCCGCCTGAGAGGCCATGGAAGCCAGTGGTGTTTGTACCATTCCAACTTGGTGAGTCAGATGCAGAAGCTTTTAGTTGTGCCCCTTCGTCTGTACCTCTATACCAGCCTATTGAATTTGCATCTGTCTCGGACATTCCCAATTCCATTTCCAGTGTCATAAAATCTTCATCGCTTGGCACGTGCCAGTCGCTTGGACACAGGCCCCGCATGTCGTTCACCGCATACCAGTTGTAGAGCCTTCCAAAATCCTCAAGATCTGAGGCGTTGTTCTCGTAGAAAGCTGTAGCTCCAGTGATGATAGAACTCCATTCTTCGTCGGTCAAACCCGTCG
>JAURDB010000054.1 GCA_030828175.1 Flavobacteriales bacterium | reverse complement strand
TTCTCAACGGATACTATGCTCTGTTGGTCGAAGCCCTCAATGGTGCCGAGAGCGCGGAAACCAAGGAAACCGCCATCGGTGACCTGTTGAACGAATACCTCCGCCTCAGTGATTACATCGAGATGGGCCGGCAGCGTGAGCTTGCCGCTGCGGACAGTGCCGCAGCCGACAAGTATGCCACCACCCAGAAAAACCTGGATGAGATTTTCGTACAGGTGGCGAACTGCGAGGACATGGTGCCCGTGTTGACCAAGAAAATCGAGGCAGCTCCGGACGACATCGACATCAAGAAAAAAACCCTGCGCCTGCTCAACGAGAAAGGATGCACGGACAACGACATCTTCCTGCCGGTGGCAGAAGCCGTCTACGCCGTGGACAAAAATGCCGATGCAGCCTACTCCATCGGCATCCAACTTTCAAAAAAGGGAGACTATGACGCTGCGCTTCCTTATTTCGAAGAGTCCGTTGCGCTGTGTGAGGATTGCCCCAAACTGGGCCGCAACCTCATGAAGGCAGGGCAGGTGGCCAAGAATGCAGGCCAAGTAAGCAAGTGCCTTCGGTACGCGCGCCGCGCCGCCAAAGCGGATGCAGGCAACGGTGAGCCTTACCTGCTGATCGGCGATGCCATTGCCTCGATGGTGGGTTCCTGTTCGGACAGCCCGCTGCAGGGCCGGGAGGTGTATTGGCTCGCCACGGATTATTACCAACGCGCCAAATCGGTAGATGCCAATGTGGCTTCCAAAGCCAACACCAAGATTTCTCAGGTAAAGAAGTCCTACCCGACCATCGACGACTTGTTTACCTACGGCATCAACGAAGGCAAGGAGATCACCGTGAAGTGCCTCGGTGAGACCACAAAGGCCCGCAAACCCTGATGGCGGGAACCCCTCGCTGTTTGCTCGTGGGTTGCTGGTTCCTGATGACGGTCGCCTCCTGCAGGAATGACCTCGATGCTGTAGCAGATTTTGAGGACATTGTCGAGCCCTCTCAGGTATTGGAAGATGCCACGCTTGATTACAGCGAAGGGGGCAAGCTGACGCACAGGCTTTCGGCCACGTTCATGTCTCGCTCATCCGAAGAGCCCCCCGCATGGAAGGTCGAAGGGGGGTTTACATTGGACGTACTGGATTCTTCTGGTCATCTGGAAGCCCGCCTAAGTGCCGACCAGGGCAATTTTGAAGAGGAGTCCAGGTTCCTGGAAGCGAGGGGCAACGTGATGCTGCATGGTTCGCAAAGGGATACCTTGGGCACGGAGCTACTCTACTGGAGTGCGGACAGCGATCGGGTGCACACCCCTGCCCCCGTGGAGGTTAGAACCCCTGAAGGCACACTCCTCGGCACGGGATTGGAGTCCGATGCGCGATTTCAGGAATACCGCATATTGAAACCCACCGGTATCTTTCTCGTTGACACCACTCGGGACACACCATGAACCAACGTGTACACCTCATAGCAGAGCGCCTTTGGGGCATCATTGCCCTGGTGGCACTCTTGGCTGCGCTCTACCACATCAGCCAAGCCGGGTGGGAGGATGGAAAATCCGCCCTTCTGTTTCCAGGGATAGCGGGGGCATGGTACCTCACCCGGCGGGGGTTGAGGCGCAAACTTTCAGCATCCGACGATGCGTCTTGAATCTTCTTGGTGCAGCTCCCCGAGTTTTCGGGCAGACCTTAACTTAACGGCATTGGCCACCCCATGGATCCCGACCCTGCGTCATTGACTTTGTTGTTTGCATCGCTGCTGGCATCGGCCTTCTTCTCCGGCATGGAAATCGCTTTCGTGTCCGCCAACCGCCTGCAGGCCGAGCTCGACAGAAACCAAGGGGGATGGGCAGGCCGCCTGGTCGAGCACCTGCTCCGTCAACCTGAGCGCTTCATTGCCACCATGCTGGTCGGAAACAACCTGGCCCTCGTGATTTTCGGATTGGAGTCCGGTTCGCTCATTGCCCAGCGCTTGTTCGGTGCCCTGGATTGGGAGTCAGCCGACCAACCTTTCGCTGCGCTGGCCACCCAAACATTGCTGGCCACATTGATCGTCCTGGTCACCGCCGAATTCCTTCCCAAGAGTTTCTTTCACGGTGCCCCCAACCGGTGGCTTCGTTTCTTTTCGTTGCCTTTGACCTTGGTTTACTATCTCTTGTGGCCACTTGCCGTGGTGGCCTTGGGGCTGAGTCGCCTGTTTCTGGGCAAACCAGGTGATGAGGCCAAGGGGGACAGCCTGGGCGCTGTGGACCTCAATCATTTCGTCCGCATCCTGAATGAGAGGATGGATACTGAAGAGGATTCCACCCTCGATAATGAGTTGCAAATCCTTCAGAACGCTTTGGATTTCTCCAATCTCAAAGCCAGGGACTGTCTGGTTCCCAGAAATGAGATCGTAGCGCTCGAAGCCTCTGCGACCCTCGAGGAACTGGACCGTTGCTTCGTTGACACGGGATTGAGCAAAGTGGTGATCTATCGGGACTCCATCGACCATGTGATCGGGTATGTCCATTCAAAAGACCTGCTGCGCCGGTCCGTAGAAGGTGCGGAAAGCAGCGGTGCCGAGTTGGCGCGATACCTCCACCCCACCATCATTGTTCCCGAACCCATGGGAGCACAGGACATCCTGACCGAGTTCATCCGCCGAAAAAGACACCTCGCCGTTGTGGTCGACGAGTACGGCGGCACGTCCGGTATTCTGACCATGGAGGACATCATGGAAGAACTGATCGGGGACATTGAAGATGAACACGACACCGAAGCTTTGGTGGAAATGGAGCTTGGTGAAGGGCACTACAGGTTCAGTGCCCGACACGACGTAGACGACCTGAATGAGAGGTTCCATCTTGACCTTCCAGAAAATGAGGCCTACGAGACGCTGGGGGGACTCGTCCTGCACCATACGGAAGAGATTCCCGCAGAAGGTCACCGTTTTGAGCTGGATGCGCTTTCCGTCCTCGTCACAAGGGTTGACGGTGCCCGGATTGTGCTGGTCGAGATCCTGCGAAATCAGCCCGAAGCGGGCTGACGGCGAAACGGAGCGCCTGCGTATCTTCGCGCACCACACGAAAATGCTGCCACCATGGCCATGATTGAAAGGATTCGAAACCAGCAAACCCTGTTGCTCACCATCATTGGATTGGGCATGTTGGGTTTTCTCATTCCCTACGACGCTGTTATTGCGATGATGGGCAACAACCCAGGCAGTCAGGCGGCGGGTTCTGTAAATGGGAATGAAGTGACTTTCCTCGAGTACCGCGCCCGCGTTCAAGAGAGAAAAACCCTCTTCAACTACAATGCAGACCGCGATGCCCAGAATGAAGTCTGGGGTGACATCTTGACCGAGCGGCTCTACGGTGACAACTACGAAGCCTTGGGCCTCGACCTGACGAAGGAAGAATTCGATGACATCCGCTATGGTGACTACGTGTCTCCCTGGGTGTCCAGGACCTTTTACGGAGGACAGGTGACCGAGGAGCAAAAGCAGAATTGGAAGCAAACCTTCAGTCAGATGTTTTCTGACCCGAACGGCAAGGCCCAGTATGCAGGATATGCCCGCGTCATTGAACAAAAGAGAATGCGCGAGAAGTTCGATGGCCTTGTGCGGGCCGGACTCGCGGCGAACTCCCTCGAGGGCAAGCAGGAATTCTTGCGCAGCCAGCAGAGTGTGGACTTCCGTTATGTGTTGAAGCAGTATTCTGCCATTCCGGATGCCGATGTAGAGGTCTCCGACTCCGATGTGAAAGCCTACTACAGGGCGCACAAGGGAGATGCCCAGTATGCCCAGCAGGCAGGTCGTGACATCGAATACTTGAAGATTCCCCTGACGGCCAGCTTCGACGACCGCAAACGCGAAGAAATTTTCTTCGAACAGTTGCAAGAGGACTGGACGGAAGCTGACAATGACAGCGTTTTCATCGCTTCCAATGGTCTGACGGCCGAAACCAACATTTTCGAAATCATAGGGGATGCGGTCAACAGCGAAAGCCAAGCAGCCAAGCTCGAAACTGCAGAAGTGGGCACTGTTGTGGGCCCATACTTCGAAGCAGAGACCATCCGTCTGGACAAGGTGATTTCCAAGGATGCCGTGGCTGACAGTACGGTGAAGTGCCGCCACATCCTGCTCAAAACCGAAGACGTCAATGACCCTGCTCAGCTGGCTGCGCTTGAGGCCCGGGCAGACTCTCTGAAGCGTCGCCTGCGTGCTGGAGATGAATTTGCCGACTTGGTGAACAAGCACAGCGAAGATCCCGGTTCCAAGGCGACGGGAGGGGAATACGAGTTCAAGCGCGGCCGCATGGTCAAGCCTTTTGAGGATTTCTGCTTCGACAACCGGATTGGAAAAATTGGAACGGCCAAAACCAACTATGGCCTTCACCTCATTGAGGTTCTCGATCAGCAATGGACAGCAGATGCCATCACCGTTCAGCGGATCGAGCGCAAAGTGACCATCTCGGATGCAACCTATGGCGGAGCGCAGGAAACGGCCATGAACTTTGCCATTGAGTTCGGCAATGTGGAGGACTTCCGCAACGCAGCGGACACCATGGGATATGCCATTGTGGAAGCGCGCAATGTCAAGTCAGGTGCCACCGCCATCACCGGTCTTTCAAACGGATCGGAAGTGGTCGGATGGGCCTACGGTGCTGAAAAAGGAGATGTCTCCAACCCCTTCCAAATTGATGGGAACTACATCATTGCCTGTCTCGTGAACATCAAGGAGGAGGGAGAGCCTCCCTTTGAGAACGTGGAGGCCGCCATGCGCACCGGTGCCATCAAGGAAAAGAAGGCCGAAATGTACATGGAGCTGATGCGCGGCGGTTCATTGGACGAAATCGCCGAAAAGACCGGGAGCACAGTCAATTCCGCAAACGGAGTGACCCTCAAGACTCCCACCATCAGTGGTGCTGGAGGCGCCGGTGAGCCTGCTGTGGTAGGCGCTGCTCTTTCTCTTGAGTTGAATTCGGTGAGCCCCCCCATCCAGGGCGTCAATGGCATTTGGGTAATCTCACCCGTCACGAGGAATGAGGTGGATGCAACCGGCGACTTCGCTACAGAAGTCAAGGGCTTGAACGACCGCACTTACTTCCGCAATCTGCCCATCGGCAGTGGAGCCCCGGTCCGGTTGTCCAACGCCATTCAGGACAAGGCCGACTTGAAGGACTTCCGGCAAGGCAGCTGATTCTGCTCACTCGGATTTTGGGACGCCTGTCCGCTGCAGCGATTCATCTCGGCGCTCCAGCAGACAGGCGTCCCCATAACTGAGAAAGCGATAGCCAGATTCCACCGCATGGGCGTATACACTGCGCCAATCATGGCCAATCATGGCCTCTACAATGCACAACAACGTACTGTTTGGCATGTGGAAATTGGTCAGCAAGCGATCGGCAGAACGCACCCTGTATCCGGGAACAATCATCAACCGGGTTACAAATTCAATGAACCCCGCCCCTTCCACGCGCTCAGCCAAGTA
Organism: Flavobacteriales bacterium; assembly: GCA_030828175.1. Classification (GTDB taxonomy): domain Bacteria; phylum Bacteroidota; class Bacteroidia; order Flavobacteriales_D; family Sanyastnellaceae; genus UBA8752. The sequence goes on along the minus strand of JAURDB010000054.1, from coordinate 9,100 downwards.
ACCCATGGCAGAGGAAAAAGTGGCAAAAGGTTCGGGGGTGTCCTTGTGGATCCACTGGTTCACTTCCCGCTCGGGACCGAACCCGGAATTCTTCCATCTGCAAGCCAACCAATAAAGGCTTTCCAACGTCCTCATGGTGGTGGTGCCCACCGCCGTGATGGACCTTCCCGTTGCCAATTCCAGCAGTGCCTTCCGATCGACGATGCACCGCTCCCCATGCATGGAATGTGAGGAGGGGTCACCTTCAAGGGGTTTGAATGTGCCGACACCCACATGGAGGGTGACCTTTTGACACGGGATGTTCCGATCGCCCAATTGCCTGATCAACCCCGGTGTCAAATGAAGACCCGCTGTCGGGGCTGCAACGCTTCCCGGCAGCCGGGCAAACACCGTTTGATAGCGATCTGCATCGGCTTCATCGGCATCCCGCCGCATGTAGGGCGGCAATGGAATCCGTCCCAGCCTGTCCAGCACCGCGCCGAATGTCTCGCCTCCACCCCAACTGAACTTGAGCGCATCGCCATCCCGTTCCACGGTCAGGTCCACCCCACTATCGGGTACCGAGAGCGGTCCGGACTTCCACTTTTTCGCGCCTCCCACCATGGCATTCCACACCACCGGAGATGCCGCCGTCAAGGACTGTTCCACCGGAACGTCCCTGGGCTCCAGCAACAGCAACTCCAAGACTCCTCCCGTGGGCTTTACAGCCATCATCCTCGCGTGAAGGACTTTGGTCTCGTTGACCCATATGGCGCTTTCCGAGGGCAAAAGCGACGGAAGATCCGTGATGTTCCGGTCTTTCCACTCCCCTCCGCTCTTCACATGCAACAAGCGGGCATCCTCTCGCCTCAGAGGCGGATGCTTGGCTATGCTCGATTCCGGGAGCGGGTAATCAAAATCCATGGCAGTTCTCCGTGGAGAAATAAAGCGAAGATGCAAGCTACATCCTGCGCATATTTGCATTCATGGCTCAGGATGTGCATTGCATCATTGGCGCCTCTGGTCAACTCGGGACGGAAATGGCCCTGTCCCTCAAGTCTGCCGGCGAGCGCGTGGTCCTCATGGACATTAAGCCCCCTTCTTTTGAGGGCATCCTGGACCTACCCTTCGAACAGGTAGATGTATGCGATGCTGCCCGTCTTGCCTCGGCACTGGGAGAAAATGGAATCACGCATGTTTATCATCTCGCGGCCGCACTGAGCGCCCGCGGAGAGCAGGACCCGCAATGGGCGTGGAACCTGAATATGAAAGGGCTGCTCAATGTGCTGGAGATTGCTGCGGGTCATGTGCCCTTGGCAAGGGTGTTCTGGCCCAGTTCCATTGCCGTCTTCGGTCCTGAATCAGGTAGGACCGCCGCCCAGTCAGGGCCGCGCATCCCCGGAACGGTCTACGGCATCAGCAAGAATGCAGGAGAGCACTGGTGCGCTTGGTACCATCGCCAACACGGGGTAGACGTTCGGAGTGTGCGCTACCCTGGTCTGATCGGAACCCTTGCCCCTCCTGGGGGAGGGACGACCGACTACGCCGTGGAAGTGTTCGATCATTTGGAAGGTCCCGAGCCTTATCGTTGTTTCCTCGATGCCCATGAGAAGCTGCCCATGATGCACATGGACGATGCTGTGGGTGCTGCCATGCAGATTCTGTCCGTGCCGAGGGAGCGATTGACCACTCCTGAGGCTTACAACATTGCGGCGCTTTCCTTTTGCCCTGCGGAGCTCTTCGCGGAAATCCGTCGACATGTTCCAGGATTCAAATACGAGTGCATCCCAGACTACAGACAGGACATTGCAGCGGGGTGGCCCGATGACCTCGATGATGCCTTGGCACGTGCAGATTGGGATTGGAACCCCACCGTCGACCTGTCGGACCTGGTCGACACCATGGTGAAAGCAAGGCATTCCAATCAGCCGCTCTCGCCCGCACTCTGATTTTTTTTCCATCGAATTCGTCTTCGTCGAAACCTTCGAACGAAGCCTCGCGTATTGGGGAGCGTCCCTGAGAACGCAACCATGAAATTCGATTCACTCATTCTCATGCTCTCCATGATCGCAGCGCCGGTGCTTGGCACCATGGCACACGGTCTCAATGAGGGTGCTTCGCCGTCCGACCCGACCCAAACACAACACAGTGTTGTACTGGGCAAGGATGCAAACGTCGAAAACTTCCCGGCCGACGCCGTTTATGAAGAAGGTCCCTTGGTGGATGGCCGACGCAATGGTCTGTGGACCCGTTATCACTTCAATGGTGAAGTCCGGTCCAAAATCCACTACACCAACGATGCTCCTTTCGGCGACTACAAATTGTTTACCGAAGAAGGACTGCTTTTTGAAGAAGGCCGATGGGAACAAGGGGTGAACGTAGGTCATCTGCGCCGCTACTGGCCCAATGGAACCATCCAACAGATGCTGACTTTCGACAAGTTGGGTGTCGGACAGGGACAGCAACGCTACTTCCACGACAACGGTCAACTCGAAATGCTCGTCGAACTGAATGACGGGCAGGAACAGGGAGACCTGGTCCGCCTCGACCGCGACGGACGCGTGATCGAACGGACCACTTTCGACTCCGGTCGAATCGTTCAACGCACCCACTGAGAACACGATATCCTGCTTGATGCCTTATGGTCGGTACGTCCGGCCTGCTTGACCAAGAAGACCGGTCCACCGAAATGACGTGTGGGCCGGTCTTTGCTTTCCGATATTCGCAATCGGAAGCTATCCTGAAACCATTGCCCCATGGATTCCACCCCACCTGCAGCAGAGCGCACCCTTTCCCCTTTCGCCAAGGATTTACACCTGGGCAATTCCCTGACGCGCGAGAAAGAGCGCTTCGAACCGTACAACCCCCCCTATGTCGGCATGTACGTGTGCGGTCCGACCGTATACAGCAATGTCCACCTCGGAAATGTGCGCACCTTCTTGACGTTTGACGTGGTGTATCGCTACCTGCTGCACCTCGGATACAAGGTGCGGTACGTTCGCAACATCACGGATGTAGGCCACCTGACGGGAGATACCGATGACGGTGAAGACAAAATCGGCAAGAAGGCCAGGCTCGAGAACATCGAACCCATGGAGGTCGTGCAGCGCTACACGAACGACTTCCACGATGTCATGCGGGTGTTCCACATCCTCCCCCCTTCCATCGAACCCACGGCCACGGGCCACATCGTGGAGCAGATCTCGATGATCCAAAAAATCATGGAGAACGGTTACGCCTACGAAGCCAACGGCAGCGTCTATTTCGATGTCCGGAAATTCGCCGAGGGCCACAATTACGGGGAACTCAGTGGCAGACGCATCGATGAATTGCAAAACCAGACCCGCGCACTGGACGGCCAGGACGAAAAGCGAGACCCCCTCGATTTTGCCCTTTGGAAGAAAGCGGATGCCAGCCACCTGATGCACTGGCCTTCGCCCTGGAGCGAGGGCTTCCCGGGATGGCACCTCGAATGCTCTGTGATGAGCACCAAATACCTGGGGCGCTCTTTTGACATCCACGGAGGTGGCATGGACCTGAAATTCCCTCATCACGAGTGCGAGATTGCCCAGAACATGGGGGCCCATGGACCGGAACAGCCCGTTCGGTACTGGCTGCATGGCAACATGCTCACGGTGAATGGGCGCAAGATGTCCAAGTCCGAGGGCAACGGGTTTACGCCGGAAGAGCTCATCACAGGCAACCACAAATTGCTCGAGAAAGGCTACTCTCCCATGACAGTGCGCTTCTTCATGCTCCAAGGCCATTACGCCGGCACCCTCGACTTCTCGAACCCCGCGCTGCAAGCGGCAGAAAAGGGGCTCGATAGACTCATGTCCGCATGGGGGCTTCTCGATGGCCTGGCTCCGGTGGCCGAAGGAGAGAAAGCACCCGACCTCAGCGCTTTGAGGGCCCGTGCCTACGCGGCCATGAACGATGACTTCAATACGCCGGTGCTCATCGCCGTGCTCTACGATGCCGTGAAAGTGGTCAACTCCGTCGCTGCCGGCAGAATGGCCCTCGACGCTGATGGGATTGAAGCCTTGAAGGCCCTGTTCAATGAATTTGCCTGCGACATTCTGGGCCTCCAACCCGAAAACGCTTCGGAGGCAGGAGGCAGTGACCGCACAGATGGACTCATGGAGGTCATTTGTACCCTCAGGGGAGAAGCCAAGGCCAACAAGGACTGGGCAACCGCAGACCTCATCCGAGACCGTTTGGCGGAACTCGGAGTACAAATCAAGGATGGCAAGGATGGAACGAGCTGGACGTTTGATTGATGGTTTCTCCCTGCGTGGGGGCTGGATCATCGCAGGATTGATTCTGGCCCTGGTCGGCTGCAGCGAGCCCCCCGCATCACGTCCTTCTCCTACCCAGCCGAAGCCTGTTCCTGCTCTTGTAGCCACTCCCGTTTTCTCTGCGGACAGTGCCTACGCCCACATCGCCACACAAGTAGATTTCGGGCCTCGCGTACCCAACAGTACTGGCCACAGAGCATGTGGAGACTGGCTGGTGGAACGCTTGGAAGGGTATGGCGCGGCGGTCACCGTTCAGGAAGCCCGGGTCACCGCATTTGATGGCACCCAGCTCGATATGCGGAACATTTTTGGAGCATTCAATCCCGCCGAGCGTCGGCGCATTCTGTTGTACGCCCACTGGGACACCCGACCCTTTGCAGACAAGGATTCGGTGAGAACGCGCGAACCCATTGACGGTGCCAATGACGGTGCCTCCGGGGTCGGTGTGCTCCTCGAACTCGCACGCATCATCGGGGACTCCCTCCCTGCCGTAGGCGTGGACATCGCCTTCTTCGATGCGGAAGACTACGGTGAACCGGAATGGGTGGTGGACAAGGATGCCGATTACACGGACTGGTGTCTGGGATCCCAATACTGGGCGCGCAAACCGCACATTCCAGGATACCGGGCCAAGTTTGGCATCCTGCTCGACATGGTGGGGGCCAAAGGAGCGGTCTTCCATCGGGAGGGCACCTCAATGGCGCTGGCTCCGGGAGTGGTGGACAAGGTTTGGACCGCTGCGCGTCTTCTCGGTTATGGCGATGTCTTCAAGAACCGGGTCACGCCCCAAACCATTGACGACAATCTGTTTGTCAGTCAAATCGCGGGAATACCCTCTGCCAACATCGTTCACTACCACCTGGAGACCCGCATGATGGGCTACTTCCAGCATCACCACACACATGGGGACAACCTGGATGCCATCGATCCTGAGGTACTCGAAAAAGTAGGCAACGTCCTCACACAGGTGGTCTACGCCGAGTAAACGGGAAGCTCCACTGTGAGGCATTTCGCGCCGGCTGCATCGCAATCAAGCTGCATGGTGCCACCCAATCGGTCGCACCGCAACCGAACGAGTGACCAATGGCGTACCTCTCCATCCCCGGCAAAGAGGGTCATGGCTTCTCGCCACCACGCCCGCTCTGTGAATTCATCGAAGGACACCTCCAAACCATCGGTCCGGCTTCTCACCGACATCCTGCAACCTCCCTGTCCCAGCCCTGACAACAGCACCGATAGAAAATCCCGAAGTTGACCGGGGTCTCCCTTGAAAGGCACTTCCTCAAAAAGGGACCACTGCAAGGCTCCCTCTGCCTTCCTATCATCGGCCAGCGCCAAGCAAATTTCCTTGAGATTCACCGGGTCATGGCGCATCTCATCCGCACACAACGCTGCCAACCTTCCGAACTCTGCCAATTCCTGCTTCAACTCCGCGGGCAACGGATGCGACTGGGCAGAATCAGCGAGGCGGGCTCCCGATTTGGCCAACTCCAGCACCTGGTGTTGTCTTCCGGGCAACCAATGCTGCTGCAGCCGCCTCAGTCTCGACCTCAGCCTTGCAGACCGAGCTGAAGCGCGCCATGCGAAGATTCCCCCCGACAACAGGATGAAGGCGAGCACTGCGGCGGTGTTGCGCCAGAACCACATCTGTTCGGTCTCCATCCGCGTCCTTTTGTCTCCGATGGCAGCCAACCAGGGTTCACTCTCGAACAGCCCCGACCTCGCACTCTCTGCCCTTTCTGATGCCCGACTCAAGCTGTCGGCTTCGTGCAAGGCAAAGTAAGCGGGGCCCACTGCTCCCGTGCCCGCCAAGATGCTGGCGCGCAACCTCAAGGCTTCCGAAAGATTTTCCTCCCGCAGTGCGAGGTCTGCAATGCTGCGCGCAGCCAATTCCGCCTGATGGGAAGCCGCCAACGCCTGTGCCACATGATCGGAACGATGGCGGCGTGCGCGCATCAAAGCCCACCTTGTCTCCAAATGGGCATCCACTGTTCCTGGTGCCCTTTGCAACTGGTCGGACCAAGACCAGGTTGCGATGGAATCGAATGTGTTCATTGCCCGCGCTCCGATGAGCAATTGTGCCCATCCCAAAGCCCGAACGGCCTGCGATTTTGGCGGCAGCGCCACCCAACTCGGGTGGTCGCGAATGGCGGACCATGTCTCCGAATGGCGGCCATCCAATGCCGCACTGACGGCAGACCAACCCCAAGCGTCCAGAGCCTCCGGGTCGCGCCCCATGGCCTCTAGTTCCTGGGCCCATCTCCCAAAGTCCTTCTCTGCCGTCGCGAAAGCCCCCTCCTCAAGAGAAAGTTGGGCCAGGCGTCCCATGGACTCAACCGCCAAGTTTCGATACTGAAGGTCCGAGCGGCGCTCTGCCCCTTCCACCACGAGATTGGCCAAAATCCACCTCGCCTCATCCCGGTCGCCCAGTTCCAATTTGGCCTGGGCCAGGGCAAACTGCCAGCCCTCTACTTCGCGGTCCAATTCAGGGCATCTGACAGCGGCGAGCAACGCAGCAGCCAAGGCTTCAGCCGTGTGGGAGGGGTTGCTCCAGTCCCTGTGAATGCGTGCCCGGCGCTCCGCAAACCTGGCTACCCAGCAGGATTGACCCGAACGTCTGAACTGTTCTTCCGCTGAATTCAGAAAATCGAGTGCCGCGGCATCCTGCCCTTCATTTCGCAAGGAATCGGCTTGTTCCAGCCACGCCTGCCCTGTCTGCTCATCGGCCGAAGCAGAAACTGACAACAAAATCAGGACGATGAAACAGACCCTGTGCACGATGCCACAAGCTACCTTGAGGGAAGGATGTCACGACCCGGAGCTTCTCCGAGTGTGAGGGTCCCTGCGTTGAAAACCCCAGGAACAGAAGTGCGGCTCAGGAAAGCCCGGTGAACTGCTCGAGGAACCGAACGTCGTTTTCGAAAAAGGCCCGAAGGTCTCCGATCTGCCACTTCAGCATCGCAATCCGCTCAATGCCCATTCCGAAAGCAAATCCGGAATGCACTTTGGGATCAATCCCCGAGGCCTCCAGCACGGCGGGATCCACCATACCACAGCCCATGATTTCCAGCCAGCCGGTCCCTTTTGTGATGCGCTTGTCCACTTCGGTCTCCAAACCCCAGTAAACATCCATCTCGGCGCTGGGCTCGGTGAATGGGAAATAGCTGGGCCTCAATCGTATCCGGGTCCCAGGCCCAAAAAACTGCTCTGCAAAGACCAACAAAGTCTGCTTGAGGTCGGCAAAGCTGACGTCCCGATCGATATACAATCCTTCAATCTGATGGAAGATGCAGTGGGCCCGTGCACTGATCGCCTCGTTGCGGAATACCCTTCCCGGCATGACGATGCGCAGCGGGGGCTGTCTTTTTTCCATCTCACGCACCTGTACCGAGCTCGTGTGGGTGCGCAGAAGCAAATCAGGATCGCGCTGGACGAAGAAGGTGTCCTGCATGTCCCTCGCTGGATGTTCCTCGGGGAAATTCAATCCGGAGAAGACGTGCCAATCGTCCTCGATCTCAGGGCCATCCGCCACAGTGAATCCCATGCGGTCGAAAATGGACAGGATTTCCCGCCGCACAATGCTGATGGGGTGATGGGAACCCAACGGAACCTCACCACTCGGACGGGTATGGTCCGCACCGCTGGTCGCCGCATCCTCTTCTGCGGTCAGGCTGATTTTTGCTTGGTCGAAGAACGCTTGCAGCTCTTGCTTGAACGCATTCAATGCTTGGCCCATCAACCGCTTTTCCGGACCGGGAACTTCTCGGAAGCGTTCATTCAGGTCCTTCAGCAGTCCCTGTCGCCCAAAATGGGCGATGCGAAAAGCCTCCAGCGCTTCCGGCGTGGATACGTCGGCCTGTTTCGCCTCGCCGAGCATGCGGTCCAACTCGGCCTGATTCAAATCGCTCATTCCGTTCAATCGATGATCTCCATCCGCACGGAAATGTCCTCCAGGGGACGGTTGGATCGGTTGACCTGAACCCCGCAAATGGCATCCAGAACATCCAAACCTTCTATGACCCTTCCAAAAACCGTGTACTGCATGTCCAGGTGGGGCGTCCCGCCCAGTTCTTCGTAGGCCGCAATTTGGTCCGGCGTATATGAAAAAGGCTGGCCCGCGCTGCCCTTGCTCATCACCAATTTCTGGAGAGACTCCTTGGTCACGTCACGTCCCTGTACGATGTAGAACTGGCTGCCACTGCTGCGGCGTTGTGGATTGACCTGGTCTCCCTGACGCGCTGCAGCCAAGGCGCCCTTCACGTGGATGAAGGCAGGATCAATTTCTGCTTCAACGGTGTATCCCGGTCCGCCCGTCCCGAGCCTCTGCTCGGGTTGTGCGGTCTTGGATTCAGGGTCTCCCCCTTGGGCCATGAAACCGCCAATCACACGGTGAAACAACGAACCATCATAAAACCCTTCCCCCGCCAGCTTCAAGAAATTGTCCCGGTGCTTGGGGGTTTCGTCGTAGAGCTCAACGACGATTGTTCCCTTGGAGGTTTCGATTCGAACCTTTTTGCGGTCTGGATCTCCTGCAGCCGATGCACAGAGGGTACTCAGCGTGAACAATGTGATGAGGGGAAGCGTGCGCAGGATGGAGACAACCATAAGAAGGGAATTTGCGTTATTTGTGGGCACCGAAGGGAATGCAAATCTTTGCCTCCCCCCAGCGCCTTCGAAATTATGAAATCGATCACCCCCCTCCACGCCTTTGGCCCGCTCGCTTTGTTCGTGGCTTTGATGACCGGATTTGCCGGCTGCAATGAAATCGAAGACACCGTAGCCGTGGTATACGTGCAGAACAGCCTGGGGGCGCCCGTTCAGGG
>JAURDB010000053.1 GCA_030828175.1 Flavobacteriales bacterium | reverse complement strand
CAAAGTCATGTCCATTGCTTCGTTGCCGGGTATCCTTGCGGGAGTAATCGTGGCGTACCGCAGCAACCTCTGGTTGGGTGCGGGGTTGGCTGCGGCTTTTACCGCCGTCAACTTGGCGGCGAACCACCTGCAGATGACTTATTACCTCGCTTTCTTGGTCGGTGGAATCGGGATTGCGGAAACGATTCGACTCATCCGGGCGGGGGCTTCGCGTCAGGCGTTGATCACAGGTGGGGTGCTCCTGGCTGCGGCTGGGGTAGCCATTTTGCCCAATGCGGCATTGATCAAGCCGACCCTCGACTATACCCCGCATACCACGCGTGGAGAGGTTCTGTTGTCGCCCATGGGCGGAGTGGAAGTCGGAGAGGCCGGGTTGGACAAGGACTACATCCTCCAATATTCAATGGGCCGAGGCGAGTGGTGGAGCATTCTGGTGCCGGACATCAAGGGTGGCAACAATCCGCTTTATTGGGGGGAGCAGACTTTCAGTGGAGGTGCCTTCTATTTCGGTGCCATCCTCGTGGCGCTCTTCATGGTGTCGCTTGTTCTCCGGCGCGACGTGTTGCGATGGCCCATGCTGGTGGTGGCGCTGATGGCCATCGTCCTGTCTTGGCGGGATGCCAGTGGCCTGACCGATTTCTTCCTCGAAAGTGTGCCGGGCTTTGCCAAATTCCGCGACACCAAAATGATGTTGATCCTGATCCAATGCATGCTGCCCATTGGGGTGGGGTTGTTGCTCAAGGATGTGGTGGACGGAAAGGTGGAGTGGGGGCGCAAGTTGTTCATCGCCGCGGGAGTGCCGGTGCTCTTGTTGCTGCTTTTTGCGGTCATGCCCACCGTGTTCTTTGAATTCGAGAGCCACATTCGGGCCGACCGGGCGGCAGAGCAACTGGGCGCCAGCCGCGCCTTGGAGCAACGCTTGGAAGTATATAGCGCAGATGTTTGGCGGAGTTTTGGGCTGGTGCTGCTCGCCGTATCGGGTCTTTTGGCTGCCGTTCGATTGAGGGCAAGTGGGGCCAAGCCGATGGTGGTGCAGGGTGTTTTTGGCCTGCTGGCCGTGGTGACCCTGGTGGAGATGTCAGCGGTCGATCGTCGGTATCAGCCGGCCGACAAGGGCTGGGTGCGCAACGTGGAGTACAAGTATCCCTACACTGCTTCTGCGGCTGACAATGCCATCCTGGCTGACCGGGTGCGCCGGAACCCCGCGCTGCAGCAATCGATTGATGCAGAAGTGGAGCGGGTGCGCCAGTCTTATGACGGTCGGATCGGGAAGCGTGAGGAACGGGTGATCGATGCCGCCAAGTTCGCCGGCTTGCAGACCGCGGATCACTTTCGGGTACTCAATTTGCGTGGCGCCTTCAGCGATGCCACGACGAGCTATCTCCACCGCAGCGTGGGGGGGTATCACGGTGCCAAGCTGCGCCGCTATCAGGACGTGATCGAGCGGGTGCTGCAGCCCGAGCAGCAGAAGTTTGCTTCACTCGCCAACTCGGCAGGAATGGACGCCGCGCTGGCCGCCATGCCGGTGCATGCGATGCTCAACACGCAGTACATCATTTACGACCCTGCCCAGCAGCCGATCCCCAACGGTCAGGCGCTGGGCAATGCTTGGTTCGCATCCGGTTGGACGCTGGCCGATGGGGCGGATGCCGAGATGTCGGCCCTACAATCGCTGACCAACCCAAGGGAGGCTGTGGTGCCGGAGTCCTTCTCGGACGCCCTCGCCGGTGTGTTGCCCGGGGCGGCAAGCGAAGGGCGCGCCGAATTGGTGGCGTTCACTCCGGATTTTCAGGAATACAATGTGTCCACGCCGGCAAAAGGGCTGCTCGTCTTCAGCGAGATCCACTACCCCGAGGGATGGAAGTTGACCATCGATGGCGAACCGGCCGAGCTGTTGCGTGTGAATTACGCTTTCCGCGCTGTCGTGGTGCCGGCGGGTGACCACACGGTAGAAATGGTGTTTGACCTGCCTTCTGTGCATACCGCGCGGACGGTAGCTTCAGTGGGCAGCGGCTTGTTGCTCCTGTTCATCGCGGGAAGCTTTGCGATGGCTTTCCTCGGCCGCGGTCGGGTGGAGCCCGAAGTTTGAGCCGTCAGTCGATGCGGTAGCCTTCGGACTGCCAACGTTCGCACCACTCGGCGCGCCAGGCGCGGCGCGGCTTGAAGGGGTGTGGCGGGGCTTGACGGATCATCCACCTCAAAAAGGGCATGGCCAGCGGGAGCTGGATGTGGACGAAAGTGGACAGGGGGACAGGGAAGGCGCCGAGGGTGCTCTTGATTTCCAATGCGGTGCGCCCCATGACCACGCGGCGCGCGCGGAGGGAGATGCCCCATTCGATGAATTCAAAGAGCATGCGCTGGTAGAGGGCGCGCTCCTTGTTGACTTCGGCTTCGAATCCCACGTAGTAGGCCTCAATGGTCCCGCTGTCGGCGTGATGGAGGCCGCAGTGAAAGCCGATGAGGCGGTCGCCATCGCGGTAGGTCACGAGCATGAAGTCTTCTTCGAGCTTTTGGGCGAGGCGCCCGAAGTCGCGGGCTTCGAGGCCGCCCATGACAATGCTGGCGCGGCCGTAGACCTGTTCGTAAAGTGCGATCAGGTCGGGACCAAGGCGGTCGAGTTCGGCATGATCGGTGACGCGCTCCACTTGGAGGTCGGCACTGCGTGCCAGGATGCTGCGGACCTTGGTGCGTGCTTTGGTGCGCAGTGCCTCTTGCCATTGGTCAGAGGAGGTCCAGGTGGGATCCAACGGGACCTCCATGACGGGGTCGAAGCTGGCGCGGGCCCAGCGGCGGCTCCAGTGGGGAGCGAGGGTGGCGTCGAGCTCAGGCCCGAAGTCCTTGGCCATCCATACGCGGATTTTCCAATGCGCTGCGCATTGGTCGAAGGCCCGTTCGGTCCAGCGGACTTGTTGGGCGGCTGGGATTCCATCGAGCCAACGAAAGGTGTGTTCGCCGCTGCCCAGGCCTTGGCCCGCCACCAGGGTGCGGAAGCGGAAAGGACGTCCGCCCGGTTGCATGATGGCGGTGGCGATGCGGACACCCATGGACACGTCCATGTGATCAGCCGGCGAGCGGCTTTCGGACTTTACGGCTTGCATGAGGATGCCACCGAGCCAAGGGCCGTCTGTGGCTTTGATCATGCCCAGTCGGCACTGGACCTTGCCATGTCCCGCCATGGCGGAGAGGTAACGCCGGTCCAAGTATGCGGAGCCTCCGGGCAGCGCTTCCCAGTCTTCCCACGGCACGTCCTCTGGGGTGTCGAACCAATGCCACTGCGCCTTTTCCAATGTCGCGGTATCCAATATGCGTTCCGCCGCTGGACGGGTTTGCGTAGAAGGCGCGGTAGGGGTCATGTAGTCGCGAAACTAAGGGTACAACCGGTGGTGTCCGCTGGGGTTCGCATGCGTTTGCATTTGGCACGCCATGGTTTTGCAGGCGACGCCCTCAGGGGAGCATGCGCGCCGGTGCGGCCGGCATGGGGCAGCCCTCAGGGACGCGGCCAAACCACCGGTGCCGGTTGCGAGCGGTGAGGCGGTACCCGGCGCGGCGCAGGGGGGAGGGCAAGAGACGGAAGGCGCGGGCGCGCCACGGCCGGCCGATGAGGTCCAGCGCAAGTCCCACGGCGGCTTCCCCTTCTTTGGCTCCTTCGACGGTCCACAGGATGACGGCTTCGCGGTGGTCGGGAAGTTGGCCTTGCTGTCTCAGGGCGTCAGCGGTGGGCCCATCGAGGGGCGCGAAACGCAGGCCCGCATGGGACTCGCGCTCCCATCGGAGCAGCCGCCGGACGGCGCCGTGGCACAGAGCGCAGCCTCCGTCGAAAAAGAGGACAGGCGGGGCGATATCAGAAGTCTCCGCCATCGAAATTGCCACCGCCATCCAAGCCACCCCGGCTGCCTCCTCGGCCCCTTTGGCCCGGTTCGAGCTTACCGAACGACCACGTGAGGCTCGCATAGACGAATCGACTTTGGCGTTTGAAGATTCCGGATTGATAGAAGTCGCGGCCTTCCGAGGTGTACTCCCATTGGCGTTGGTCGAAGACGTCACTCACGCGAAGCGAAGCGCGCAGGCTTCCGTCGTAGAAGTCGCGGTTGACCGCCATGTCGTGGGTCACATACCCCTGAAAGGTACCCTGAGTGTATTGGGCGGGGGCGCGGTATCGGCCGTTCACCTGTACCTTCCAGTCGCCCTTGACCAGGGCCGAGACCTGATAACCTGCGTTGCCCTGAAAGCCGTTGTTGCCCAGGTCCGCGGCGAGGTTGGACCCGTCCGTATTCTGATGGTAGATGCTGCCATTTACCCGAAGCTGCAACGCCCTGCCTCGGCGCCACATCGCCACGACTTCGAGTCCCTTGTCCTGTTGGCGGGCGAGGTTGACGAAGGTGCGGTATGCGATGCCGGCGTCGTCGACCTCGATATAGCGGCGGATCACATCGCGCGTGGTCTTGTAGAAGAGCGAAGTGGTCAGGGTCAGCGACTTGGTGGTCAACTGATGACCGAACTCCAGCCCGTCCGTGTATTCGGGCAGGAGGAAGGGATTGCCGTACCGCAGGTTTCGGGGATCGGCATTGTCCACGAATGGATTGACCTGCCTGCCCCTGGGCCGGTTGACGCGGCGGTTGTAGCTCAGAACCCACTGGTTGCGGTCGTCTACCGTGTAGCTGAGGTTGGCGGAGGGGTAGAAGCTGGTGTAGTCGTTCACGAAGGTGGGATCCGTGCCACCGAGTTGCACCAATGCTGCGGCGATGTCGGCGCTGTCGCCCTGCAGTTCGGCTGTGGTGTAGACCACCTCGCCACGTCCACCGGCCTGCACCCCCCAAGCGCCGAATTTCCGTCCCCATGTGGCGTAGGCCGCATGGATGTCCTCGCGGTAGCGGAAGTCGTAGGCCTGCGTGAAGGGCACCCCGGCACTGTCGCGCTGCCAGAAGCGCTGGTCTTCATTGCTCTCGCGCAGGATGGTCTTGTAGCCCAATTCGAATTTGCCATCGTGGTCCAGCGGCTTCTCGTAGTCCGCTTGCAGCGTCGCGTTCCAATTGCCTCCGTCGTTGAAGTTGGCGTTGGAGAGGTAGGCGGGATCCAACGCTGGCGAGGGCAAGTCCTGCCAAAGCGAATCGCGGTTGACGCCCGTGCGCTCGGACCAGCGGGCAAAGGCCTGCAGCACATGGCGCTCGCCGTATTTGCGCTCGAAACCGAGGTCGAGGTCGGTGCTGGCATTGTCCCGTTCGGACAGGCCGTAGCGGGTGAATCCCCCGATTGCGTCTGTGCTCCACGTTTCAAGGTTGATCACATCTTCCACGCCCGCGTTTCCGCTTTGGTTGGTGCGGACGCCGAGGTTCCAGGTGGTCTCTGGCGAGGGCATCCAATCGAGCCCCGCCCGGAGGTTCCAGCTGAAGCTCTCGTTGTCAGCGAGGCTGTTGGAGGTCAAGACGCTCAGTGAATCGTAAGCGGCACCCAATTCGCCTCCGAAGGCCTGCTGCCGCTCGCTGTCCCCGCTGCGGAAATTGTTGCGCTGATTGAAACCGGCGTTGAGCGAGAAGTTCAATTTCTGCCCGCGCATGTTGCCATTGAAGGAGGCGCTGTGGTTGTCGTTCGTGCCCCACGTTGTGCTCACTTGCCCGTGTTTGCCTTCGAGCTTGTCCTTTTTGAGGATGATGTTCAGGATGCCGGCCACGCCTTCCGGATCGTATTTGGCGGTGGGGCTCGTGATGATCTCCACGCGGTCGATGCTGCTCGCAGGGATCTGTTCGAGCAGGTTCTGTGTGGCGCTGCCCGTCATGCCGCTGGGCCTGCCGTCGATCAGGATGGTGACATTGCCCGATCCGCGGAGGCTCAGGTTGCCGTCGATGTCCACGTCGATGCTGGGTACGTTGCGCAGCAGCTCGGTGGCGTTGGAGCCCGCGCTGTTGAGGTCGTCGCCCACGCGGAACACCTTGCGGTCGATCATCATCTCCAGCGTCGATCGCTGTTCCACGACTTCTGCTGCCTCGAGGGCCTGCACGTTGGGCTCCAGTCGGATTGTGCCGAGGTTCTGTTCCACGCCGCCGCGGGGAGAGAGGCGGATGTCGTCCACCGCAGCGGAGGTGTAGCCCATGAAGCCGATTTGGGCGCGAAACCGGCCGATGGGAATCTCGGTGATGCGAAACCGGCCCTTGCCATCGGTAACACCGCCTGTGATCACTTTGTCTTCATCAAAGGCGAGGATGCTGATGGTGGCAAACTCAATGGGTGCGCCGGAATCCAGGTCCTCCACCGTGCCGAAGACCACGCCGATCTTGGGGCGCTGGTCCATGCCAGGCCGTTCGCCTTCGGGGCGCCCGCCACCGCCATTGGTGCCATTGGGACGCTGTGCTGACAGGGCACCGGGAAAGCCGAGGAAAAGACCAAGGGCGAAGGTCAGGAGGACACGCAGGGACATGGGGTCAGAACGTTCGGCGCATGAGAAAGTTCAATGGCGATTTGCAAACGCCCAGATGCAGCTCATGGTTGTACAGGCCGGAAGGTGAATCCAAAGCTGTAGTCCTGATACGGCAGGCGGTAGTCGGGCAGGGGCAGGGCACCCCAGCTGTTGATGCAGGCGACGCCCGCAGAGAAGCCATCGATGTCGAGGTGGGTTTCCGCCACGGGATCCAGCAGGCGGAAGTGGGCCTGTGTGGTCGTCTTGTCGGGGCCGGAATCGAGCTGCTCCGGGCTGTAGTGGAGGGCCGTGAAATCGACCGCTGTGTGGGCCGTGAAGGCGATGCCGCGGCCTTTGTCGTCGGTGATGCGGAACCAGCGTGCGTCGGTTCGGGTGCCGTTGTACTGCGGACGGGCATACGGGGTGACCAGATCGGTGACGGCGCTGCTGTAGCGGCCGACAAAAGCGGCCTCCTTGCGGTCGGCGGCGGATTCGTAGGGCCCGCGGCCGTACCACTCAGCGGCTTCCATGCCCTCCGGCAGGACCCAGTGCTGACCGAACCGGTAGAGGTTGGCGTGCTGGCCCGGCTCGAGGCTCTTGCGGCGTCCGCTCAGACTCGCGTTGGCTTCACCCGCAACGGCCTGCATGGATTGGACCACGTCGACTGCGCCGTCGATGGCCACGGTGTACGCTACGGTGAGGATGGCATCACCGCCGAGGAGGGGCCGGGCAAAGGCGAGGCGCATGCGGCCGTCGGCGAGGCGCTCGTCGGTCATCTTGGCGGGCCCCTTTTCGGTGAACGGGTCGCGCCATTCCGCGTAGTTCTGCGGGCTGCTGGCACCGTAATCGTTGTCCACCGGCGGGCGCCAGAAATTGGGCTGGGCCCCTCGGACGATGAGGTCGCGCTTCTTGAGCCGGTATCCGGTCAACTCCCCGGTATTTCGGTCGATGGACAGTGATCCGCCATCAAAGGAGAGGACCACATCGCTTCCATCCACCTTCATCTCCACCAAGCCGCTGGCCGGTTCCCTTGTGACGGGGTCGGCTTTCTCGCCCGCCAAGGCGAATTGCGCGCGGGCCAGGACGTGCCCGGCGGGCAGCAGGGGCTCAGCCTCCGAGAGGGTGGCCGTCAGGTTGAGGAAGGTCTCTCCGGAGCCGCTCCCTCCTTTGAAAGGGATGTCGAGGGTTTGGGCACCCAGGGCTGCGAAGGTCACAGCGGACAATGTGCCCGAGGCGATGCTGCGTCCTTCGACCAAGACTTCCCAAGCGAGGTCCACCGTCACATCGCGGAAGCGGTACTCGCTCACAGCTTTCACCACCGAACCATCCGGGCTGCCCAAGCGGAATTGCAATGGCTGCTGCACCTGCTTGGCCTCCAGCATGTGGGGCTGCGGGGTGCCGTCGGCGGCCACGAGTCCATTGTTCAGGAAGTTGTGGTCGCTCGGCGTGCCCTCCGGACCATAGTCGCCTCCGTAGGCGAGGAAGCGGCGCCCCTTCTCTTCCTTCCAGAGGCCCTGGTCCTTGAAGTCCCAGATGAAGCCGCCCTGCAGCTTGGGGTACTTGCGGTAGAGGTCCCAGTATTCGCGGAATCCGCCGAGGCTGTTGCCCATGGCGTGGGCGTACTCGCATTGGATAAGGGGGCGTCCGTCCTTGCTCTGCTTGGCGAAGCGCTCCAGGCCTTCGTAGCTGGCGTACATCGGCACGAAGACGTCGGTGTTGGGCGCCTGTTCGGCCCGCTCGTAGGTCACGAAGCGGCTGGGGTCTGCGGCCTTCACGTAGTCGTATGTCGCCCGGAAATTGACGCCGTTTCCGGCCTCGTTGCCCAGCGACCAGCACAGGATGGACGCGTGGTTGCGGTCGCGCGCCACCATGCGGGCCGTGCGGGTGAGATGTGCCAGCTCCCAATCGGGGTGGTTGCCGAGGGTGCGGTCCAGCGCGTAGCCCATCCCGTGGGATTCGATGTTGGCCTCGTCCACGACGTAAAGCCCGTAGCGGTCGCAGAGGGTGTACCAATAGGGGTGGTTGGGGTAATGCGAAGTCCGGACGGCGTTGAAATTGTGGGCCTTGAGGGTGCGGATGTCCTCCTCCATGGTGGCCCGGTCGATGACGTGGCCGGTCTCGGGGTGGTGCTCGTGGCGGTTGACGCCCTTGATCAGCAGGGGCTGCCCGTTGACTTTGACCTGTCCGTCTTCGATGCGGATGTCGCGGAAACCGATTTCGAGGCGGGTGGCTTCCAGGACGCGGCCGTCTGTGTCGACCAGGGCGATGTCGAGGTCATACAGGGCGGGGGTTTCCGCGGTCCAGGCTTCCACGGCGGGGAGCTGCCGGCGCCACGTGAAGCGACCGGTGTCTCCTGCGGCTACAGCGACGTTGAGGGACGCGGTGGTGACCTGCTCGCCGTTGCGAGAGAGGGTGCAGCGAAGGCCGCCAGCAAAGTCTTCCGGGCCGGACCGCGTGACGTCTACGGCAGCCGAAAGAAGGCCCGAGCGGTAGTTGCCTTCGAGGCCCGCGTCTACTGCGATGTCAGCGATCTGGGCGGAGGGGCGCATGTGGAGCCAGACTTCGCGTTCAATGCCGGATATGCGCCAGAAATCCTGGCATTCGAGGAAGCTGCCGTCGCTCCAGCGGTAGACTTCGACCGCAAGGGTGTTCTCGCCGCGCTCGAGGGCATCGGTGATGTCGAATTCGGCGGGCAGTTTCGAACCCTGACTGTAGCCGATGCGCTGTCCGTTGACCCAAACGAAGGCCGCCGATTTGACCGCGCCGAAGTGCAAGGTGACGCGCCCTTCCATCCATTCGCGGGGAACCTCGAAGGTGCGGACGTAGCTGCCCACTGGATTCCAGCCGTCGGGGATGTCGGGTGGGTTGGGGGTTTCGCCCCAGTAGAACGGATAGGGGTGGTTGGTGTAGATGGGGGTTCCGTATCCGTGCAGCTCCCAATTGGCCGGCACGGGGATGTCGTCCCATCCGCTGACGTCGTACCCTTCCGCTTCAAAGCCGACCGGGCGCTCCTCTGGACTGCGCGACCATTTGAATTTCCAGGTGCCGTCCAGGCTCTGGTAACGGTCGCCGTAGGATGGGGCGTCCGCGCGAACGCCCGCCTCCGTGGAGGCCGTGTAGAAGGTGGCGCGGGCCGGCAGTTTGTTTTCCTCGACAATCGCCGGGTCCTCGATGTAGGGCAGGAGGGTCTGGGTACGCACCGTGCCGCCGAGGGCGGCGAGGAGGAGAAGGGGCAGGAGTTGTTTCATGGGCGCGGTTCAGGATCCGTCCGTTGGGCACACTGTCGTTTCAAATGTAGCGCGGGGGCGCAGGTATGGCATCCAACCGTGTACGAAGTACATTGTCGCTTCGGCCCGGTCAATGCCACGGGGTCTCCAACACCTTACGCCATCATGACCAGCACCTTTTCGGCGCTTGATTACGCCATTTTCATCGGCTATGCCGTCCTCATCCTGGGGGTGGGACTCTGGGTTTCCCGGGACAAGAAGGGCCACCAAAAGAACGCGGAGGATTATTTCCTCGCCAGCAAGTCGCTCCCTTGGTGGGCAGTGGGGGCCTCGCTGATTGCCGCCAACATCTCTGCCGAGCAGTTCATCGGCATGTCGGGCTCGGGCTTCAAGATTGGCCTGGCCATTGCCTCCTACGAGTGGATGGCGGCCCTGACCCTGATCATCGTCGGCAAGTACTTTCTGCCCATTTTCATTGAGAAGGGGCTCTACACGATCCCGGAATTCGTGGAGCAGCGGTATTCGACCAACCTCAAGACCATTCTCGCGGTCTTCTGGATTTCGCTCTACGTCTTTGTGAACCTCGCTTCGGTGCTCTACCTCGGCTCGCTCGCGCTGGAAACCATCATGGGCATCCCGATGCATTACGGGGTGCTTGGGCTGGGATTGTTCGCCGCCGCCTATTCACTTTACGGCGGGCTTTCGGCGGTGTCTTGGACCGATGTGATCCAGGTGGTCTTCCTGGTGCTCGGCGGATTGGTCACGACGTACCTCGCGCTGGACGCGGTCTCCGGTGGCAGCGGGATGTGGGCTGGATTCAAGGCCATCTATGCCGCGGCTCCGGACAAGTTTGCGATGATCCTGGACAAGGGACACCCCGAGTACATGAACCTGCCCGGTCTCGGTGTGCTGGTAGGCGGCATGTGGGTGGCCAACATCTACTACTGGGGCTTCAACCAATACATCATCCAGCGGACGCTGGCGGCCAAGTCATTGAAGGAGTCGCAGCGCGGCATCCTGTTTGCCGCCGGCCTCAAGCTCATCCTGCCCCTCATCGTGGTCATACCTGGGATCGCGGCCTATGTGATGACGCAAGACGCAGCGGTCATGACAGGCTTGGGCGAGGCGGCGGCCCACCTTCCGCCCACCGCCGAGCACCCTGACTACGCCTACCCGTGGTTGCTCCAGTTTCTGCCGACGGGGCTCAAGGGCCTCGCCTTTGCGGCATTGGCTGCGGCCATCGTGTCTTCGCTCGCCTCCATGCTCAACAGCACGTCGACCATCTTCACGATGGACATCTACAAGCCCTACATCAACCCGGGTGCCGATGACCGCGCCACGGTGCGCATGGGCCGGATTTCCGCCGCGGTCGCCCTCGGTGTGGCCTGCGTGATGGCACCGCTGCTCGGCGGCATCGACCAGGCGTTCCAGTTCATCCAGGAGTACACCGGTGTGGTGAGTCCGGGCATCCTTGCCGTCTTCATCCTCGGCCTGTTCTGGAAGCAGACGACCAACCGCGGCGCCATCGTGGGCGCACTGGCCTCCATTCCCATCGCCATGTACTTCAAGGTGGCGCCCAAGGGGTGGTCGGACAGTGCCCTCTTTGTGGAGCTTCCCTTCCTCGACCAGATGGGCCTGACGACGTTGCTGACCATGGCGGTCATTGCAGCGGTGAGCCGTTCCGAGGGCAAGGGCGCGGACGACGCCAAGGGCATCGCCATTTCGCGCAGCACGTTTGCGACGGAGCCGCTCTACAACATCGGCGCCTTTGCGGTGCTGACCATTCTCGCTTTCCTCTACGCCTTCTTCTGGGGCTGACGTGAAGGTCAGCGGCCCGTGTTGGGCCAGTCGGGGTGGACGACGAAGCCGCGGGAGATTTCCTCCCAGCCCGCGGCGCCTTCGATGACGACGGCGCACATCAGCGCCCGGCGGGTCCGCGAGAAATGGTCGTCGAGCACCTGTTCGAGCCGGGACCAATGCAAGGGCGGGTCGCCCTGAGTGGGGTGGAAGCGCCCCAGCCAGCGGCCTTTCGGAAGCGGCAGGATGCGCACGTGGTCGCTGCCCATGACCTCGTGGGCTTCGCTGGGCCGGCACCACCAGCCGGCCGCATGGTCGGGGTGGGCCCAGCGCGGCGACTTGCCCTTGTGGATGTGCGTGTAGTGACGGAAGAACCACCCCTTCATGAGCAGCACCGATTGCGGGGTGGCAATCCGGTGGGAAGAAAGGTATTCGCGGGCGGAGGGCCGGCGGGCGGCGGCGAGCTGGTGGACCAGTTTGTCCATCTTCACCCGGAGCGTGTCGTGCCGGCCCGAGGGTCCGACCCACTCGTCCCATCCGCTGTGGTCCTCAGCGGCCAGGTAGAATTTGCTCGCGACCTCCAGGTGGAGGGAACGGCCGTGGCGCAGGTCTTCGACGAGGAAGTCGAGCTCCCCCACCGTTTGTCCGCCTTCATGCAGCTGCACGCTGTGGGCGTGGAGCTTGAAATGCGGGCTGGCTTCCAGCCAGCAGGCAATGAGGGCTTCGAAGTGCTTGCCCAAAAGCTGATCGCCCGGGTGAAGTACCGAAGGGGACAAAGGGTTCTCTCCCATGGCCAGTTCAGAAGCCCACCTCTCGAAGAGCGGCAGGTCGGCGTCGAGGGCTTCTGCGCACCAAGCGTCGTCCAACACCTGGAAGCCCAGGTCGGGATGGCGGGCCATGAGCGGAGCAGATCCGACGGCCCAACGCAGCCGCATCAGGGCAGCGAGCGCTTCGGGCCGGCCGGCCAAGGGGCCATGCCATCTTTCGAGCCAGGGGTCTTGCACGCCGCGAAATTCTACCTTCGCGGCCGAATCCCATGCGTACCGTCGCCCAAATCCCTCACCGCTCCATGCGGATCATCGTTCAGGAGTGGAACGAGAAGTACCACATCCAGTTCGTTTGGGGCCCGCTCGAACAGACCTACCGGTTGCCCGTGGAGGGCAGCGGGGGCCTGGAGGCCGTCAAGGCCTATGCGGACCGGCTCATTCCCGAGGTGGAGCAGCTCTTCCTGAAGATGAAGGAAGTACGCGCGACAGCTTGGGCCGCGGGGACCCGCGATTCACCCGAAAACCCATCAGCATGACCGCCCACACCGCCGAAGAAAAGCGCCACCAGCACATCGTGGAGTACATCCTCTACGTCTGGCAGATGGAGGACCTGGTCCGCGCTGTCGGCATGGATTTGGGGGCATTGCGCAGCCACCTTTCCACCGCCTACGCCGGGGACCGATTGGAGGCGGAACTCATGTGGTTCGGTGAACTCATCCGTTCCTTGAAATCGGAGAACAAGACCTCATCGGGTCACATTTCCGCGCTGGATGAGGTCATGATCGAATTGACCTACTTGCACCAAACGCTGTTGGACGTGCTCAAGGATGAGGAGTACGGCACGGCGGTGGAGGCGGCCCGGCCCCATCTGAAGGCGATGGCCGAACGCGGTGCGGAGCAGCGCACGGAAGTCGAGGCGATGCTGGTCGCGCTCTATGGCTGGCTGGTCCTGCGCATGGGGGGCAAGACGGTATCCCCCGAAACGGAGGAGAGCTTGGCGGTCATTCGGGATTGGGCCAACCTGCTGGGAGGCCGGTACATCCGTATGCGCGCCGGAGAATTGTAAGAATTGTTCAGCCGTTCGAGGGCAATATCGCAGGTCAGGTCAGCTGGCCTTGCGGCGATTGCTCGGCTTGTCGCCCGGCAGGGCCTTTGTTGACTTGCCGAGTCGTCCCTGGCTTCGCTCGCGCTGTGTCTTCTGATCGATGCGCAGGGTGAAGAGGAAGCGGGCGAAGCTATCGACCCAAATGCTTTTCGGCGTGCGCTTGGCGACCCAACGTGTTGGGCGACCTGTATCCAATAGCCTGGCCAATTCCACAGCATCGGGTTCGGGATCTACGAGGAAGATCGGGCGTGAATCCAGAATGGCCTGTTGGATGTTGGCGGTAATCAGCACTTCCGTTGCGTGACCGTCGTCTCCCGACCATACTTCTTCCAGTTGTATATCCAATGCGGGCAACACTTCATCAAGTCCAATGAATAGGTCGGGCAAAGCCGCGAGGGCATTGGGTAGAATCTCAATATTGAAGGTGGGGGTCGTCAGCAGCATGATGTCCAATACGCAAGTTGTTGAGAAAGGTTACACCTCCTTGGGGAAGGGGTTGCGAGGCATTCACGGCGCATCGTGGATAAGCCTTTTGGAAGGGTGTGGTTGGCGGTGCTGAATAGTGGAATTTCACTAGGATGATGCCTACGCCTTATCGTGCCGCTCTTTTTCACCTTTCAAGCCCGGCGGGGCTAGAGGCGTGGCGGGAGTTTTCCCGTGAAACAAACGCCCCCTTGGATGCGAGTAGGATGGCGGGTCAATGGATGGATTGGTTCCGTTGTGGCCATGCCTTCGTCACTCCGGCTGAGGCTACCGCTGCATTTTCGGCAAGAGAAGGCAGCAGTCCAACGGGGAGATATGGTACGGTGGCCTGGTACCCTTGGAAAAAGAAGGCCATCCTGTTGCTGGAGGAGGCGGAGTTCATCGCCGTTCGAACGAACCGTAACCGCAACAAGATTCGCGGTGAGGAACAAATGGAGCTCGGGGGTAAATCCGTGGGTGTGGTGGGGATGTCAGTCGGACGCAGTGTAGCCATGGCCCTTGCGATGGAGCGGGTGGTGGGGCGCTTGCACCTGGCTGATGCCGACACCCTGGAATTGTCCAACTTGAATCGCATTCCGGCCTCCCTGTTTGAATTGGGTCAGTCCAAAGTCATTTCGGCGGCACGGGCCATCGCCGAAGTGGATCCCTACCTGGAAGTAGAGGTCTGGCCCGATGGGTTTGCCCCAGAGGTGATGACCGAATTCTTCGGTGGTCTGGACTTGGTGGTCGATGCTTGTGATGCACTTTCTGCAAAGGCCCTTCTGCGGTTGGGAGCGAGGGACCGTAGGATGCCCCTCATCATGGAAACCAACGACCGTGGGCTTGTGGACATCGAGCGTTATGATCTTGAGGAAATCACCGGATTTCTTCATGGCCGTATCTCCTTGGAGCAATTGACAACTTTGGCTGGAGGAGGAGAGTGGACGCCCGAGTTGCTCGACGCATTCGTGGACCTTTCCG
>JAURDB010000052.1 GCA_030828175.1 Flavobacteriales bacterium | reverse complement strand
GTTATCTCTCCAAGGGCAGTGAGGTGGCGATTGAGGGAAGGCTTGTCTATCGGCAATACGAGGACAAGCAGGGGCAAAATCGTGTGGCGGCTGAAATCGTCACGCAGGAGATGCTCATGCTCGATCGGGTGCCCCAGGAACCCTGACTTTGGCATTCCGGTACGTGGAAGGCGGGGGTACGCATTGTACCCCCGCCCGCCGGGGCTTAATTTCGCGTAAGAAGACAACCGGGTGATAATGCCTCGCCCACACGTCACTGCACATGGCCCAAACTGGAATCCTCAAATCGTCGCTCGCCAAGAAGTATGCCATGGCGGCGACCGGTCTCTTCCTCTGTCTCTTTCTCGCGGGCCATTTGGCCGGCAATCTTCAGCTCTTCACAGCAGCTGCCGATGGAGGCCGGCAGTTCAATGAGTATGCCAAGTTCATGACCACCTTTCCGGCGGTCAAGGTGTTGTCCTACCTGACGTATTTCTCAGTCCTGTTCCATCTGGTGGATGGCATCGTGCTCTCCCTGCAGAACCGAAAGGCGCGTCCGGTGCGCTATGCCATGGAGCGGGCCTCTACGAATGCGGGATGGTCCAGCCGCAACATGATGCTGCTCGGCACCATCGTGCTGGTCTTCCTCGTGACCCACATGCAGAACTTCTGGTGGCAAATGCATTTCGGCTCCGTCCCGATGCAGCAGTTGGAGGACGGTACCCAGATCAAGGATTTGTATTCGGTGGTCGCGGCGTTTTTCCATCCTGACAATGGATTCGCCCTGCCGGCTATCGGGCTTTACTTGCTCGGCCAGTTTGCGCTCGGCTTCCACCTGTGGCATGGTTTCTCCAGCGGGTTCCAATCTGTGGGCCTGCGTCACCCGAAATTCAGTCAGATCATTGGCGGACTCGGAAAGGCGTTCAGTGTGGTGGTACCCGTGCTGTTCTCCGCGATTGTCGTCTTCATGTACATCACCCAAGCCTGAGCGGCGCAAACCGAGAAGCGATGACTGAAATGCCCAAGCACAGTGTGGCCCTCGACGCCAAGATCCCCGAAGGACCTCTGGCCGACAAGTGGACCCATCACAAAAACAGCATTCGGCTGGTGAACCCGGCCAACAAGCGCCTGATCGACGTGATTGTCGTGGGCACGGGGTTGGCCGGTAGCTCCGCCGCTGCTTCCCTTGCCGAGATGGGATACAACGTCAAGGCGTTCTGTTTTCAGGACAGTCCGCGCCGCGCCCACTCCATCGCCGCACAGGGCGGCATCAATGCAGCCAAGAATTACCAGAATGACGGCGATTCGGTCTACCGTCTGTTCTACGACACCATCAAGGGAGGTGACTATCGCAGTCGCGAGGCCAACGTCTACCGTCTGGCCGAGGTGAGTGCCAACATCATCGACCAATGCGTCTCACAAGGTGTGCCCTTTGCTCGGGATTATGGCGGTTTGCTTGACAACCGCTCATTCGGCGGAGTGCAGGTCAGCCGGACCTTCTACGCCAAGGGCCAGACGGGCCAGCAACTTTTGCTGGGCGCATACAGTGCATTGAGCCGCCAGATTTCCAAGGGCAAGGTGACCATGTACAACCGCCATGAGCTTATGGACGTGGTAACGGTCGACGGAAAAGCCCGGGGCATCATTGCTCGAAATCTCGTGACCGGAGAGGTGGAACGCCATGGTGCCCACGCCGTGGTCCTGTGCAGTGGGGGCTATGGAAACGTATTCTACCTGAGCACCAATGCCATGGGGTCCAATGTGTCGGCTGCTTGGAAGGCCCATAAAAAGGGCGCCTTCATGGCCAACCCGTCCTACACGCAGATTCATCCGACCTGCATTCCTGTCAGCGGACACTACCAGTCCAAGCTGACGTTGATGTCTGAGAGCCTTCGGAACGACGGCCGCATCTGGGTGCCCAAGGAACAGGCGGATGTCGATGCCTTGCGCAATGGTTCCATGCGACCGACGGACATCCCGGAGGACAGACGCGACTACTACTTGGAGCGGCGCTACCCGGCATTCGGCAACCTGGTGCCGCGCGATGTGGCGAGTCGGGCGGCCAAGGAGCGTTGCGATGCCGGCTTCGGTGTTAACGAAGCGGGTGAGGCGGTTTTCCTCGATTACGCCAGTGCCATCGAGCGCTACGGTAAGACCGAGGCGAATGTGCAGGGCATCCAGGCGCCATCTGCAGAGAAGATTCGCGAGCTGGGTGAGGCTGTGGTGCGGGCCAAATACGGCAACCTGTTCCAGATGTACGAGCAGATTACGGCCGACAATCCTTACAAGACGCCGATGCGCATCTACCCGGCGGTGCACTACACCATGGGTGGCCTTTGGGTGGACTACAACCTGCAGACGACCATTCCCGGACTGTACGCCTGTGGAGAGGCGAACTTTTCTGACCATGGCGCGAACCGACTTGGAGCATCTGCCCTCATGCAAGGACTGGCCGATGGATACTTCGTGTTGCCCTATACCATAGGCGATTACCTCGCGGACGACATTCGGACGGGGGCCATTTCCACGGACGCGCCGGAGTTTGCTGCAGCTGAGCAAGCTGTCAGGGACCGCATTGCTGGATTGCTTGGCAACAACGGAAAGACGCCGGTTGATGACTTCCATCGCCGATTGGGTCGGATCATGTGGAACGAATGCGGCATGTCCCGCAATGAAAAGGGGTTGACCCAAGCCATTGCGGACATTCAGGACCTTCGTGCAGAATTCGAAAAGGAGGTCTGTGTGCCGGGTCGCCCCGACCGGTTCAATCCCGAGCTGGACAAAGCCGGTCGTGTTTCAGACTTGATGGAGTTGGGCGAACTGATGTGCAAGGACGCGCTGGAGCGCAAGGAGAGTTGTGGCGGTCACTTCCGGGAGGAATACCAGACACCGGAAGGTGAGGCGCTGCGCGATGACAAGGGGCATGCCCATGTGAGTGCTTGGGCCCATACGGGTGTACCGGCTGAGGCGACGCACCACAAGGAGGAATTGACCTTCGAGAACGTTGAATTGAAGACCCGGAGCTACAAATAAGCCGATACCATGGACTTTACGTTGAAGATCTGGCGGCAGGAAGGACCGCAGGAAGAGGGAAGGATGGAAACCTACCCGGTGACAGGCATCACCCATGACATGAGTTTCCTCGAGATGATGGACGTGCTGAACGACCAGCTCATTCGGGATGGTCAGGACCCCGTGGCGTTCGACCATGATTGTCGCGAGGGCATCTGCGGTATGTGCAGCATGTTCATCAATGGGGAGGCACATGGTCCGAACCGGAAGACCACGACTTGCCAATTGCACATGCGCAGTTTCAAGGACGGCGAGACCATCTACATCGAGCCTTGGCGGGCTGCTGCATTTCCGGTAGTCAAAGACCTGGCAGTGGACCGCAGTGCCTTCGATCGCATCATCCAATCGGGTGGCTACGTGAGCGTTAACTCTTCTGGTAACCCACTGGATGCCAATGCCATCCCAGTCCCGAAGGACGACGCGGACGAGGCATTCAATGCGGCGACGTGCATCGGATGCGGCGCTTGTGTTGCCACATGCAAGAACGCTTCTGCCATGCTGTTTGTATCGGCGAAGGTGAGCCAGTTTGCCCTCTTGCCCCAAGGCCAGCCGGAACGCATGAGCCGCGTTCAGCGCATGGTAGACCAGATGGACAAGGAGGGCTTCGGCAATTGCACCAATACCGGTGCTTGTGAGGTGGAGTGCCCCAAGGGCATTAGCCTCGATAACATTGCCCGCATGAACCGCGACTACCTCAAGTCGCAGGTCACCGGCGAGTGATCTTTTCCAGTTCAACTTAAGCCGTTGGGATTAAATTATTTAACGCGCTCAGCGTTTTCACGGCTACCGGAGCGATTAGATTTGTAGAATGCGCGTTTTGTTGGTTACTGTGTTTTTGGTGGCTGGATTTGGGACTTGGGCCCAGGGAAAAGCCATTGTCGAGTTCACGGCGAAGGGCTGCTGCCCCATGTGTGAGGATAGGATCATCGAAGCATTGGATGTACCCGGGGTTCGGGTTGCGGAGTGGAATCAATTTGAGGAGAAGGCAACGGTGGTGTACAAGCCCAAGAAGATTACACAAGAGCGAATCGAACAGCTCGTGGCCGAGGCAGGTCACGATACGGAGCACGTCATGGCATCGGATGAGGCATACGGTGCATTGGCCAAGTGTTGTCTCTACCGTGACGGATGTCCCGGGTGCTCGGACCACGAGGGCCACGACCACGAGGGTCACGACGACGAGGGCCACGACGACGAGGGCCACGACGACGAGCATTGATGAGGGTTGACACCTTCTCCAAAGGATGGCGCTGCGTCGGCTTGTTCGTCGCATTGTTTGCGGCTATGGCCTCATCAGGCCAGGAGCGGGGAACGGTGCGCGGAAAGGTCTACTCCAAGGTGGAAGTCGACCATACAGGACACAATCACGCCCCTGGAGAGGGCCGTGAAGAGGAGAACTGGGAAGCGCTGCCCGGCGCCTATGTCGTCTGGAAGGGAACGGGCGAGGGAACGGCCACGGACGCCCACGGGTTTTTCAAATTGACCGGTGTGAAAGGGGACACGTTGGTGGCGAGTTTCATTGGACTCAAGACCGCAGAGCTTCCTTACATCGGCCAGGATTTTGTGGAGATACCTCTCGGACAGGGGTTTCAGTTGAACGAAGCGTTGGTGGAGTCCCAGGGGCCGTCTACGTCCGTGAGTCTGCTCGACCCGTTGGTCGTTCAGTCATTGGGTCGGGATGAACTCTGTCGGGCTGCTTGTTGCAACCTGAGCGAGGCTTTCGAGACCAATGCGGCGGTGGATGCCAGTTTCACCGATGCGGTGACGGGCACCAAGCAGATTCGCATGCTCGGTCTCGATGGCAAGTATACCCAGATCATGTTCGACAACATGCCCGGAGCGCGTGGCTTGAATATCCTGCAGGGCATGAAATTCATCCCGGGAGAATGGGTCGATCAGATCCACATCGGCAAGGGAGCGGGATCGGTGACGCTGGGCCATGAGAGCATGACCGGTCAGATCAATGTGGCCTTGCGCAATGCGGAAGGGCCGGAAAGACTGATCGTCAACGGCTTCCTTAATCGGGCCGGCCGCTACGAGCTGAATACGGTCAGCCGGCACGACCTCTCGCGAAAATGGAAGGCGGCGCTGCTGACCCACGGGGAATGGGCAGACCGGATCAACGACCGCAACAACGACGGATTCCAGGACAATGCGCTCTCCAAGGACATCGTTTTGCGGACCGACTTGAAGTACACCGGGGATCGAGGTATGCGTGGAGAGTATGCCGTGACGGCGGTAACGCAGGAGAAGTCGTCAGGTCAGTTGCCGTTGTTTGATCAGGGGCGTGAGGGTCTGTGGTTTGCAGATCAGAGCGTGAACCGCGTCGTGGCCTCAGCCAAGACAGGGTACGTTTTTCCAGGGGATGAGGGCCGCAGCTTGGGGAGCCAGGTCTCCGTGGGGATGCACGACCAGACGCTGTCATTTGGCCCCGACCGGGGATACGTGGCGGATCAATTTTTTGCGCGGGTCAACCTGCTGTACCAGCGTCCGACCTCGCGGGGAGACGACCTCGTCTGGGGGGTGAACGCCAAGGTGGACCAATACGGAGAGACCCTGGAGCGCACTGCGGCTTTTGCTGCGCCGGATTCCCTGCATACTGTGGGCACGGGACGCATTGACCGCAATGAAATGACCACAGGGGCATTCATGGAGTGGAACGTGAAGCGGGAGCGCTGGGACATGGTGCTGGGGCTGCGTTCGGATATCCACGACACCTTCGGGGTCTTCGTGTCTCCGCGCTTGAATGCGCGTTGGTCCATGACGGATGCCATGACGCTGAAATTGGCTGCGGGGAGAGGATGGCGCACGTCGGTGCCTTTTGCCGAATTCGCAGGGGTATGGGCTTCGAACCGGGCTTGGGCGTTTCCGGATGCCGACGCTGCGGATGGTTTCCGTGGCTTGGATCCAGAGGAAAGCTGGAATGTGGGCCTCAACTTCTTGTCCAAGTTCACGTTGGGATACCGCGACGCGAGTTTCAGTTTGGACGGTTATCGCGTGACTTTCGCGAATCGGGTCTTTGTGGATGTTGACACACCCGGGCTGGCGTTGGTTCGCCAAGGCTACAGTCAATCGGAGAGCATGCAGGCTGAGTTCTGGTGGGATTGGTCCAAGCGGATTGATGTGACCGTGGCTTACCGTTATGTCAATGCGGTGAGCGACTACGGGGATTTCGTGGGATATCGTCAGGACCCCTTTGTGGCCCAGCACCGTGGATTCACTACAGTGGCGTACGGATCCAAGCCGGATGAAAACGGCCGACAGTGGCGGGCAGACGTGACGTTCCAAGTGACGGGTCCGCAGCGTTTGCCATGGACATACACGAATCCTGAAGGCTACCAGCGGCCGGAGTTTGCACCGACGTTCATGACGGGCAACGTGCAAGTCAGCCGGGACTTTGGTGAGGGCCAGCAGATTTATGTCGGCGTGGAAAACGTCACCGATTACAGGCAGGTGGACCCGATCATCGGAGTGGACCACTTGGCCCCGGACGGTCCCACACCGTCTACAGAACCCTTGTTTGACGCCTCATTGGTGTACGCACCGATTTTTGGGCGGAACATCTATGCCGGGGTGCGCTGGGCGTTCGACCGTTGATTTTCAGGAAGCGTTGGGCAGGCGCCGTGCTTGCGGTACGCGGCGGTGTTGCCGTCCGGAGGGTCGTGTTTTCGTAGGTGTGCTTTCGTCGTAACGGGGGTCGGGCTGGAGGTCGAGTTTTTCCATCCGGTCGACCTCGATGTTGAGGCAGTTGAATTCTTCTTGTACGGTGCCGTGGATGAGGTAGGCGCCTCGGCCCCGGAACGGAAAGGCCTTGGCGACCGGAGGGAAATGCACGGTGTCGATCCATTGGCCTTCGCGGTCCACGAAGCAGCCGAACAGCATGCGGTCCCCCTTCACGGTGGAGGTTTCCTTGACGGTTACGAGGTATCCGGCTACCGCGACTTTTTGACCGATGCGTTCGGACAGAGCGCGGGCAGGGATGCTCTGTTCGGTGACGGCTTTGGCTTCTGGTGTGAGCAGGTGGAAGGGAGACGACAGCGGAAACCCGAGGAGCTCTATTTCGTCGTAGGCATCTTCTTCGGGTCCGCCGGCCAGGGCGGGCAGGTTGTGGAGGGTGTCGCGGTTGCACGCAAGGGCGCTCGTGTCGTGAAAGAGGTCAGCGGCAGGTGCCCGCTTCGGAAGGTGGCCGAGCAGGAAGTGGGCCTCCCATTGGAGTTGCTGCTTGGAGAGGCCGGTCCATCGGAAGGCGCCGATGCGGATGAGGGTGAGCAACTGTTCGAGGCCCGTTCCGGTGCGCCGTACGAACCCCTCCAGGTTGTGATAGGGTCCGTTGAGGCGGCGTTCGCGTTCGATGCGCGCGGCGGTTTCGCCCTCCACGCCCTTGACGAGGTTGAAGCCGAGGATGATGGTCCGTGAGGTGGGGACGTAGCGCGCGGTGTATCCACCGGTGTTGACGCAAGGTGCGGCGATCCGGCCGCCCAGCAGCCGGGCCTCATGGACGTAGAATTCGGTCCGGTAGAAGCCGCCGAAGTTGTTGATGCAGGCGGTCATGTACTCCAGGGGCCAGTAGGCCTTGAGGAACAGACTCTGGTAGCTTTCGACGGCGAAGGAGGCGGAGTGGCCTTTGGCAAAGGCATACCCGGCGAAGCTCTCTACCTGGCGCCACACCTCCGCGACCATTTCGGGAGCATGGCCTTTGGCGCGGGCTTTGTCGAAGAAGGCCTGCCGTGCCTTCTGGAACTCTTCGCGCGACCGGAATTTGCCCGACATCCCCCGCCGCAAGACATCCGCCTCTCCGAGGTCCAGCCCGGCAAACCGGTGCGCCACCTTGATGACGTCCTCTTGGTAGACCATGACCCCGTACGTCTCCGGCATGATTTCCAGCAGGATGGGGTGGGCGTCTTTTCGGCGTTCCGGGAATCGGTGCCGTTCGATGTAGGCCTTCATCATCCCGCTGCGCGCCACACCGGGTCGGATGACGGAGCTGGCGGCGACCAGGCCGAGGTAGTCGTCGACCCGCAGTTTGCGCATGAGCATCCGCATGGCGGGCGACTCTACGTAGAAGCATCCGATGGCCTCTGCTTCCCGCAGGAGGTGCTGCACCCGCGGGTCGGCCTTGAACCGCTTCATGTCGTGGATGTCGATGTCGGCGTCCGGGTCGGTCTCCGCGATGAGGCCCAGGGCGTCCTTGATTTTGGCGAGACCGCGCTGGGACAGGATGTCGAACTTGTGGAGGGCAAGGTCCTCGGCCACCACCATGTCGTATTGCGTGGTCGGGAAGCCCTTGGGCGGCAGGAACGTTGCGCAGGTTCGGTGGATGGGCCGGTCGGCGATGAGGATGCCGCAGGCGTGGATGGAAATCTGGTTGGGGAAATCGCGCAGGACCCCGGCGTAGCGGATGACGGCGCGCTCGACCTCGCCCAACCGCCCCGGGTCGAAGCGTCCGCTGGCCAGCGTGTCGATTTCGTGCTTGGGCAGACCGAACACCTTGCCGAGCTCCCGCACCACCGCCCGGTACTGGAAGGTGTTGTAGGCGCCGAGCAGGGCCACGTGCTCGTAGCGGTCGAAGATGTAGCGCGTGACGTCGTCGCGGTCGGTCCACGAGAAGTCGAGGTCGAAGTCGGGCGGATTGGACCGGTAGAGGTTGATGAACCGTTCGAAGTAGAGGTCCAGTTCAATCGGGTCGACGTCGGTGATGCGCAGGAGGTAGGCGACGAGGCTGTTGGCCCCGCTGCCCCGGCCGACGTGGAAGTAGCCCTTGGACCGCGCGTAGGTGGTGATGTCCCAATTGACGAGGAAGTAGGCGAGGAATTCCTTTTCGCGGAGGACCTCGATCTCGTGTTCCATGCGGTCCAGGATGGCCTCGTCGGCGTCGGGGTATCGGTAGGCGAGGCCCTCGGCGCACAGGTCGCGGAGGAGGCGCTCGTCCTCTACGATGGAGCCGGTGAAGGTGCGGATGTTGCGGTGGGTGGCGCCGTCTTCCTGGTTGCCGAGGTCGCCGTCGAAGTCGATGTGGCAGGCGTCGAGCAGGGCTTCGGCGCGTTCCACGAGCCAGGGAAATTCGGAGTAGGCGTTTTCAAGGTCGCCGGTGCGGAGCAGGCGGTCCGTGATCGGGGCGACCTGGTCGTCGGGCAGCTTGGCGAGAAGGCAGTTGCGGTCGATGGCGCGTAGGAGGCGGTGGGCGTTGTGGTCGCGCTTGTGGCGGAAGGAGGCCGTTTGCAAGGCGACCATGCGGGTGTGTGGCGTGGTGTCGGGTTCGCGTTGGAGGGCGAGGCGGAGGGCGCCGAGTTCGCCGGGTCGGACCCCTACGAGTTCGTCGCGCCGCAGCCCGCCGGGTTGTCGCCAGGGCGCCC
Source organism: Flavobacteriales bacterium (assembly GCA_030828175.1). GTDB lineage: Bacteria > Bacteroidota > Bacteroidia > Flavobacteriales_D > Sanyastnellaceae > UBA8752. The sequence goes on along the minus strand of JAURDB010000052.1, from coordinate 5,396 downwards.
GAGGACTGCCGTCGGTGGTCCGCTCCGCCGTTTGCTCCGTTCGCCGCGCCCAGGGGTAGACCCACACCACACCCTCGAGGGCCGGGGCGCGGTCCGGCATCCGGGCGGGTTTGCCGGCGTACCCTTCGTGCAGCAGGCCGGAGAGGAAGCCGCAGAGCCGCTCGTAGCCGTCGTGGTCGCGGGCGAGGCCGACGTAGCGCTGGACCGCGCCGTCGCGGAAGTCGACACCGAGGACGGGACGCACACCATACTTTGGGGCCAGCCGGGCGAAATCCGGTCCGCCGGCGGTGCAGTGCACGTCGGTGAGGGCCATGCATGTCACGCCCGCTGTTTGCGCTTCGGCGAGCAGTTCCTCCGGGCGCATGACGCCGTAGCGAAGGCTGAACCACGAGTGGGTGTTCAGGTACATGGGAAATGGGGACGAAAGTGGAAGGGTGAACGGAGCTGCGCGCCGGTATCAGAAGAGGCTGCCTTGGCCGGCTTCGGATTCGCGTCCGCGGAGTTTGCGCGCGCGGGATTCGCCCATGCCGAACATCTCCAGCGACTGGTGGAGTTCGTAGTCGTACTCCGGGAAGATGCGTTCGCCCACGGGCTGCAGGAGGGTGGTGCCGTTGAGCCGCGGATTCTTGATGCCCGGGTCGATGGGGTAGGCGTTGAGTGTGCCGTCGGGGATGGGCCGCAGCAGGCCGGTCACTTCACCGAGGGGCGTGACGGGGTCGATCCACTTGTGCTCGTCGGCCGGGTCGAGCAGCACGGGCGAACGGTGGTGGCCGATGGCCTGCAGTGCATCACAAGCGGTGGTGGTGATGATGGCGAACGAGCGTACCACCTCGCCGGTGCCGGTATCGGTCCATTCGTCCCAGATGCCGGCCAGGGCGAAGGGGCGCTGCCCATCGCGGGCGTAGACCACATAAGGCTTGGCGAGCTTTTCGCGTTGGGGGCCTTCGATGAAGGCGTCGGCCACCACGAGGCAGCGCCGTGTGCGGATGGACTGCCGGAACATCGGCTTCTGCAGGATGCCCATGGCACCGCGGTAACCGGGATCGTTGTCGGCGTTGTGGTCGCCCTCGCTCCGCGCATTGATCATGTAGAACTGCTTCTTCGCCCACGTGGGCGTGAAGCCGAACTGCATGGCCTGAAGGGCATCCGGTCGGTCGCCGGTCACCACCGGTGCCAGATCGCCGTGGGACACGTTGGTGTTCGGCGGCGGCGGCGCGGCGGTGTAGTCCGGGCCTGCGGTGACCTGGAAGCGCTTTTCGACGGCTTCGACGGAGGTGACGGTGACGTAGCGTCCACACATGGGCGATTCAATTTACGGGTGTCGGGTTATTGGTGGCGGTTGGCGAGAAGGAGGGGAGCGTCTCCTGAAAAGGGGTTGGACCTTCCGATGGTACGGGCGCCGAGGCTGGCAGCGGAAACGATGCTGCGGTCGCCAAACCGTTCGCGGAGCGCGTCCATGGCGCGGTACAAGGCTTGCCGGTCTTCGTCGGCATCGAACAGGTCCATCTGCATGCCGCCGCCCACGAGGTGGCTGTAACGGATGCCGACCAGCCGTACGAGTACGCGCCGGTCGTAGAGTTTTTCGAACAGTTCGAGGGCCTTGGGGACGAGGCGGTGGTCGGCGGCGGTGTAGGGGATGCGGGCCTGCAGGGTGCGCGTATCGAAGTCGCTGTAGCGAACCTTGACGGTAAGGCAGGCGGTGAGTTTGTTGCCACGGCGAAGCTGGAAGGCCAGGTTCTCGGCCATGGCGATCAGGATGCCGCGGAGCTGGTCGGTGTCGGTGGTGTCCTTGCGGAAGGTGCGCTCGGTGGAGATGGACTTCCGGTCGCTGGTCGGCATGACCGGGGAAGGGTCTTCGCCCTGGGCCTTGCGCCAGATGATGCGGCCGTGCTTGCCGAGGACGCGTTCCATCATGTCGACGGGCATTTCCTGAAGGGTGGCGATGCGCCGGACGCCGAGGTTGCGGAGGGTTTGGTAGGTCTTCTCGCCGACCATGGGAATCTTGCGGATGCCCAGCGGGGCGAGGAAGGGCCTTTCGGTACCGCGGATGACCTGCAAGGCGTTGTTGGGTTTGGCCTCACCCGTGGCCACCTTCGAGACGGTCTTGTTGCCGGACATGCCAAAGGAGATGGGCAGGCCGGTTTCGCGCATGATCCGTTCCCGCAACTCGCGGGCATATTGCCAGCAGCCGAAGAAGCGGTCCATGCCGGTGAGGTCGGCGTAGAACTCGTCGATGGAGGTCTTCTCGCAGACGGGCACGGCCTCGCGGACGATGTCGGTGACGGCGTGGGAATGCTTGGAGTAGTTGGCGGAATTGCCCCGGATGACCAGCGCTTCCGGGCAGAGCTCCCGCGCCATCCGCATGGGCATGCCGGAGTGGATGCCGAACTTGCGCGCCTCGTAGCTGCAGGATGCCACGACCCCCCGGTCGCCGGTGCCGCCGATGAGCAGCGGTTTGCCATTCAGCCGGCTGTCCATCAACCGTTCCACCGATACGAAGAAGGTGTCGAGGTCGAGGTGGAGGACGGTGCGGTCGGCGGACATGTCAAAATAAATGGGATGCCAATTTAGTTGGCATTTCCATACGTGGCACGTCTGGAGGTGGATTTGATAAAAAAGGGGGAATCAGCAACTGGCTCCGAACACGGAGAGCAGCTGTAGAATGTCGGAAACACCGACGATGATGTCGCCATCGATGTCCCCGATGCAGTCGTTGCCTACGCAGCCGAAATTGGCGAGGATCTCCAGGGTGTCGGATACGCCGATGATGCCGTCTCCGTCCAGATCACCGGGACATTCACAGGATGGGGGAGCGGTCCAGGTCGTGGCGTCTTCTGGGCTGTTGCAAGTCGGGAGATCGGTGAAGTAGGCCCCCACGGAAGCGGGGCCACCGTCTGCCACCAGGCCGGATAGGGTGGTGGTGTAGCTGCCCGACGAGGTGGGGGATTCGAACAGGTTGCCGCCAATGTCCAGTAGCCCCGTACCCGGGGGGTTGGCCACGTGGAACAGCAGGTCCACATCGTACGTTCCGGTATTGAATCCACAGGCACCCACGTCGGCGACTTCCAGGACCATGGAACACGGACAGGGTGCAGGTGCGGTCCAAGCATCGAAGACGGCGAAGGCGCAGGCGTCATCTTCCGTGAAGGTGATGAGCATGTCTACGGGTTCGCCGTCGGCAACCAGCCCCGTCAAGGTGAAGCTTGCCTGGTTGTTCGTTACTGTGAATTGCTGGCCATTGACGATGACGTCTCCCGCGCCTGACGTGTATTGGAAGTAGAGGTCCACGGATTGGCTGTAGGTGCCGTCCACGGGGTTGCAGGTGCTTTGGCTTCCGATGTAGTAAGAGGTGATGGAGCAGGTACCATCTGCACAGGGAGCGGGAGCGGTGAAGAGGGAGGGATAAGTCGTCGTGCACCCAGGGTCTCCTGTAAAGAAGACGTCCACATCGACTGGGGACCCGTTGGCCGGGAGGTTGTTCAGGCTGATGGTCTGAGGGCTGCCGGAGATGGTGAAGAGCGATCCGTTCACGTTGATCAGGCCGGCAGGCGGATTGTCATAAATCAAAATCAGCTGTTGGCTGTAGGTATTCGTTGCGGGGTTGCAATCGAGCTGAGGTCCCGTCAGCACGGCGGAAATGGAGCACCCTTGCATTCCCCACCCCATGTCTGCAAACATGCCCATGACGATGGGACCCGGATCGTGGATGGCCTCACCAGTATTCAGGTTGGGTGTCATCAAGGCGTTCGGATTGCCAGTGAGATACATGTCCTCGCGCAGGTGGGAGAAGCTGGCGCCGGGTTCCCATGGATCCGGGGCGTAGATGCCGGGCGGTGAAATCGTGGCGGCCAGTCCCTCGGTTCCGGACCACACCAGACCCCCTCCCGTCAGCGCATTGCCCAGCGCACTGGTGCCAGTATTGAAGTCCAAGAGTGCTCCCCCCGTGTTGTTGTCGTTGATGTAAGTGTCGTAGACGAAAGGGGAGCCACTTTGTCCTATGAACCCCGTATTGCCCGCTACGGTCGCACTGCCGATGAACCCCAGGCCGTGACAGAGTTCGTGGAGCACAACGGTCACGAAGTCATAGGCCCCCGGGGGCACACTGCCATCCAGACCGAAGTACCAGTTCACGTCGCTTCCGAAGTTGCAGCTGATGTCGGCAGAGCTGGCGTCGAGGTCGTTGGTGGCGAGCTGATTGGCCAGGGCAGCGGGATAGTAAACGTCCAAGTTGGGCGCTCCTGTAAAATTTCGGTGGACCGTATTGGGTGATGCGGACCCGAGGATGTTGACACCGAGAGAGGCCCAATTGGCATCCACGGTAATGCTGACATCACTGGAGATTTGTGCGGCCCAGATGTTGACCGCGTATTGGAAGGCGGCTTCCGCATCCGGCGGAAAATTGTTGTAAGTGACCTCGATGGTGGCCGCTGCGCTCCGGAATGCAGTGGGAGGCGGAACATAAATGAAGTGATCCTCTGGAATACCGACCAGGCCGTCGCAGGCCTCAATGGAGCATGCGGCGTGGTCGTGCATGGCAGAAGCGGGGAGGCCAAATACCTTTTGTGCGGCTGTTGGGAGAGGCAACAGCATCAAGACCATCCATCCACAGATGGTGCTGAGAGGCACAAGCGATGAGGTCATAACGGAAAGATAACCATGCAATCTCGATTGTGCCACCCGATTAATTGCCGTTTTGTAGTCGTTTACACGCCTTGCGTCGATGCTATTTGCCTTTATGGCTGTTTATACTCTGCTTTAATGCGGCCAACGTTGAGGCGATTTCTGCAGAGGTATGGGGCCAATCTGTTGAGAACCAACCAATGGCGCGCCAAGCCTCCCGGATTTCCCGCGGGTCGTAGGGATATGGGTCGAATGTCGGATTGTTGGAGACAAAGAGGAAATCCCCTTCGCGGTCCATTCGGTTCTCCACCCGTTTGAAGAGGAGTCCATCTCCTTTGGTGGAAATGATGTAAGGTCTCCCACTGCCCATTTGATCCAAATTTTCCACGAACTCGGCGAGTACCCATGTCCCATCTGGAAGGGGCAGCATGCTTTCACCTTCAATCTGGAAGAGTCGCAGGGTCCGGTCTTGGGGAATGTCTGGGAGGGGCAACGAGAAGTGCGGAAGTGCTGCTATCCATTCGGGGTCGCCCAGCCCCGCGGTGTAACCTGCAGCAGCTTTGATGCTCACGGCGGAGATACGCTCCCGGTCGCTCTCTTTTTCTACGGGGATGGGCAGCACACGGATGTCCTGTTCCATGCGGTTTTCGGTCCCCCCCAGTACGAGGGCATCCAAGGATACATCCAGTACATGGGCCAGCCTGACCAACGCTGCCAGGCGAGGTTCAGCGCGCCCTTCCTCGTAGGCGCCGAGCGCGGTTCGTTTCAACCCTGCT
>JAURDB010000051.1 GCA_030828175.1 Flavobacteriales bacterium | reverse complement strand
TCCTCGGCAAGGAGGCCACCCTCGAGCGCCTCGCCCAAGGCATGGTCCTCATCGCCCAACAACGCGCCGAAGCATGACCGGCCACCGCATCGACGTCCTCGGACAACGGTTCTATGCGCACCACGGCTGCATGGAAGAGGAGGCCATCATCGGCCAGGAGTACCTCGTGGACGTGCGCATCTGGGTGGACCTGACCCCCAGCGCCGAATCCGACGACCTCGCCCAAACCGTCGACTACGTAGACGTTCACCGCATCTGCGCACGAGAAATGGCCATCCGCTCCAAGCTGGTCGAGCACGTGGCCGGCCGCATCCTCAAGGCCCTGCGTGCCGAGCTCCCCCTCACCGACGCCATCGATCGCATCGAGGTGGAGGTCACCAAGTTTGCCCCGCCGATCGGCGGAGATTGCAACCGCATCACGGTTGTCCTTCAGGGATAACCCCCGTCCCTTGTGGATCGGTTCCGATGACAAAGGTCATCACGCAAACCTGCTGAGCTCAGGCAACCATTGTAATCAAAGGTGGTCAGATATAGCAAGCCCCGCACAACCATGGCCAATCTCTCCAGCCCACACTCAGCGCACATTGTCAAAAATGTGCTGTCCTTCATGCTGGTCGTTGCATCGGTCAGCGACATGACTGGCCAAGACGACTGTCCCTATGACCTGAATGGCGATGGCTTCACTGGAGCCAATGAACTTCTGTTCTTCATGAGTGACTACGGAGTCGCCGGCAACACAGACTACGACTTCAATGACAACGGCTTTCGGGATTTCGAAGATGCGCTGATGCTGTCTCGCCATCTCGGGACCCAATGTCCGCAAACCGAGGTCCAAGCAACGACTGGAATCATATCCGGCCTCCTCATCGAACCAGTGGACACCCTTCAGCAGGATCTCTTCGACTCCAGCGACACCATCCCCGCCGGCGCCATCACCTACCGGCTCTACGCCGTGGTCACCAACCCAGAGGTCACCGTTGTCGGCGTGTGGGGCACCGCGGAATTCCCCTTGACGCTCAACGCTCCCGACGGATTGTTCCTCTCGTCACTTCAGACTTCCGACTTCAGCTATTTCGCATCGAACATCACGCCTGCCTTTTTTCCCTTTTTCCCGACTTATGACCGAGCGTCCTGGTGGACCTTGAACCATGCACCCGGGGATGATTTTCAATTCTACCAGCCCCTCGGCAGCACCGCCAATTTCATGGACGATATGGATGACGGTTCCATCCTATTCGATGCCGACATGGGGGACGGTTGGTTCGTCTATGACGACATCAACGCGTCCACGGAATTGCCGACCGCATCCAACCTGAAATTGCTCGGGCAGTTCACCACGCTGGGCCAATCGGGCATCTGCGGGCAACTGAACCTGGAAATCCGCACCTACTTCGATGGAGAGCCCACCCAGTTCGAACAAGCCTTCGGACTGACCTTCTCCACGCCTGGTGCTGACAGCCCCTGTGAATCCCTTTCCCCTTGTCCCGAAGGAGCCGACCTGGACAACGATGGCCTCATCGGAACTTCGGAAGTGCTGCTGATGTTGGCCGCGTTTGGCGATGTCACCACCGGACCTGAAGACCTCAATGGAGATGGCTTGGTCAACGTCGGTGACCTCCTGCTCTTACTCGGGTCGTTCGGTATGGTCTGCGACTGATCAGAGCTGCATCTCCGGCACCTCGGTAGGCACGACAAGCGTGCCCGCCGTCGCCGCCTGGATCTCCTCCACGGTCACGCCTGGCGCCCGCTCCACAAGGTGGAAGGCGCCATCGCGGATGTCGAGGACAGCGAGGTTGGTCACCACGCGCTTCACGCACGCTACACCGGTCAGCGGCAGAGAGCACGCCGGCAGAAGCTTGGACTCCCCGCGCTTGTTGGTGTGCATCATGGCGACCACGATGTTTTCGGCCGAGGCCACGAGGTCCATGGCGCCGCCCATCCCTTTGACCATGCGGCCCGGGATTTTCCAGTTGGCGATGTCGCCCCCTTGGCTCACCTCCATGGCGCCGAGGACCGTGAGCTGGACGTGCTGGCCGCGGATCATGGCAAACGAGGTCGCGCTGTCGAAATAGACCGCGCCCGGCAGCGCCGTGATGGTCTGCTTGCCCGCATTGATCAGGTCGGCGTCCACCTCCGCCTCCGTCGGGAAGGGCCCCATGCCGAGGATGCCGTTCTCGCTCTGGAATTCCACGGAAATGCCTTGCGGAATGTGGTTCGCCACGAGCGTCGGGATGCCGATGCCGAGGTTGACGTACCAACCGTCCCTGAGTTCCTGCGCGATGCGCCGCGCGATGCCATTCTTGTCCAACATGGGTCAATCCAAATGTAACGCACGCTCCATGAGCCGGCCGTAAAGGGCTTCCGCCCGACGCTGTCGCTCACCGTCCACCGTCTCCTCCACCTTTCGCTTGCGGGTATGGGGCTCCAATTCAGGACACTCACCCTCGGCGCCCAACTCTTCCATCACCGCTGCCAGAACCTCTTTGGGCCGGCCGCTCCACATCTCGTGGGAGACGAACAGCACACCGTGCGGGTCCACCGTCAACGCGTGTTCGTAGTAATCCATCCAGCGGTCAAGCCAATATTCAAGGCCGTCCGGGTTGCTGCCCAAAGCGTTTCGTTCCTCCTGACGGTCCGCAAAGCGAAACGGCTTGTGGCCTTCTCCAAACTCGTGGTGAGCCAACCAGTCCATGTAGGTCTTGACAAATGGATCCTCGGCTTGCATCGCCGTGTACCGGCGGTGCATGGCCCGGAGCGATGCCGCATGCGCCAGCGGCTCGCGGAACATCAGAACCACCCGGAAATCACGGTTGTGCTCCCTCAACCCGGCATAGCGCAACAGCGCGTTGTTGTTCTTGGCCAAATACAACCTGCCCTCCTTTCGCACCAGGCCCTGGAAATCGAGGTAAGCCGCATGCGCCCCTTCCGATACGGCATGGGGAACCAACGCCTCCTCCTGTACATACCCCTCCTCGGTCTGCAGGCGCCAAAACGGTTCCTCCAGCGCCTCCGCCGAAGTGGCCCCCACCAGGATGCCATCGCCATGGCTCCGCTCTTTGAGCTCGGACACCTTGGGCTTGTTCCATCGGCTCCACGTGCCCGGCGCCATCACCAACGGCATGTGACCGTAGTGCAGGCTGCTGAACGCATCCGTCTCCATGAGGCGCTGCAACAGACTCGTCGTGCCCGCCCTCGCCAGGCCCGTCACAAGGAGGAACTTCGTTTCCGCCTGACCCCCCCTCTTGCGCCACCGATTGACCTCGCGGTCGTGCAGCCATCGCTGCACATGACCGTTGTCCAGCACAATCCGGTGGACCAACTGGTTCATGGCCGAGTAAGCCGAAGTCCCGGCCTTGCCTTTGGGGTAGACCCATCCCAACGTGCCGCCCACCGACATGGCGAGCAATCCCTTCCAGTGGGCAAAAGTGGCCAGGCCTTCATCCGTTCCCATTGCCACGTCCCACAGGCCCGGAAGGGACACCATGATGGCGACGCCCACCGACGCCCATCCAATGAACATCAGGAAGGTCACGAGGACCTGTGCCGTCCGACGTTCCAGCGCCTCCAGTTTCTCGTCGCCATCTCCGGGTTGGGCCATGCCGTCGAGCAGCCGCGCGCTATCCAAGGCGAGCCGTTGCAGCACCCCCGGACGGGCACGCCAGAACCAGAACGCCAAATGACTCGACACCACAATGAGCAACAAGGCCATCATTCGGAAGGAAAGGCGTCAAGCACCCGGGTCCAGTTCGGCAAGTGGTGATGGCCGGCATGGTGGCTTGCGTGCACCCCGCGGTATTCCACCCCCTCGGGCCCGATTACCCAAAGCACGCCGGAGTTCTGCTCCTCCAAGAACCAACGGCCACCGGGCAAAGCCTCCTGCAATCCTTCGCTGAGCGTCATGATTCCCTCCTCGGTCATCGCGTCGCGGAACAGCGGGGTGAAGGCACCAGAGCCGAGGTCGAACAACGTGATCTCAGAGTGGTAATGGGCGAGCGCGACCTCATCCTTGGAGGTCGGGTACTTGTCCTGCTTGTTGGTGTACTCCCCCATGTTCTCCTGGGTGTTGTTGTTGAAGATGACCAACGTGCTGTCGTTCAGGATGTCCACGTCGTGCTGGGAGGCGAGTGGCCCGCCGATCACCCGGATGACCTCACCCGTGGCCGGCCGGAATTGCAGGACACACTGCAGGTTTCGGAAACTCAGGAACAAATCGCCCTGCTGAAAATGCGCGGAGGTGGTCAAAGCAGGCTCGACGTCGTTCAGGTGAAGGGGGTCTTGGGGGTCCCCGGAGCGCAGGACCAGGTGATCGAGCCCATTGGACTTCAAGACCTCCACCATGGAATGCACTTCGAGGATGTGACCGGTGGCGGGGTCAATGCGGGCCACACTGTTGTCCAGAAAATGCACGGTCTTTTCGCCCATCGTGTAACGGCCACGGTAGGCAATGTGCCTTCCCCCCCGCTCCCAGCGCATGGTGCAGGCCCACAGGTCACCATTGGCATCCCGGTTGATGGCGTGGTGGAAGCTGAGGCTGTCTTGCCTCCACATCACGTTGGAAGCGGAGTCCAAACGGAACAGGGGCGACCGGTTGGTGATGAAGCTCACCAGCGATTTGTCCCCGAGCAACAGGGGGTGGTGGACCCGCCAATGCGGCTCCAATGGGCCCAGCGTATCCGGCAGCACCCATTCGTGCAGCGTCTCCCCATTGCGGAGATTGCGCGCTGCGAAGGTCCTGCCCTCGGCTTCATTGGAATACGCCGTCAGCGTCAAAACGTCCTCCTCCAACAGGTTCAGCGGTTCGAAGTCTTCCGGCGTAGGGATGAAGGTCTGCGGCAGGGTCTGCACCTCCTCAACTGAGCGCTTGAACAGGTCGGGGAAGCCGGACAGCGTCTCCACAAAGCCGTTGAGCGCACCGAAATCGCGGTCCTTCCGCACCCGGTGCTGGGACATCCAACCGAACACCGACATCAGGGCGAGCAGGAACAATGTCTGCAGCGCAAGCTTAAGCCCCCATTTTCCCTTGCCCTCCCCGCGGAGGAAGCGCTTGACGCGCAGCCAGACGATGAATCCGAAGGCGAGCAAAACGATGCCCCCGATCAGGATCACGACCAAGGCGCCGAGGGTCACACCGCCGCCAGGACCTATGTATGCCAACAGGCCTGTCGTCATGCCTCGCTGACGGTGCGCTGTTCGATGCGCTTCTCGTAATGGGCGCCTTGAAAGATGCGCTGGACGAAGATGCCTGGGGTGTGAATCTGGTTGGGATCGAGCTCGCCCACCGGCACCAGCTCCTCTACTTCCGCGATGGTGATCCTGCCCGCCATCGCCATGGCGGGGTTGAAATTCTTGGCCGTCGCTTTGAAGATGAGGTTGCCCGCCGTATCGCCCTTCCAGGCTTTCACGATGGCGAAATCGGCCGTCAGCGCCGATTCCAGGATGTGCGGCTTTCCATTGAACTCCCTCACCTCCTTGCCCTCGGCCACCTCCGTACCGTAACCAGCCGGCGTGAAGAAGGCGGGGATGCCTGCACCGCCCGCCCGGCAGCGTTCAGCTAGAGAACCTTGGGGAATCAGGTCCACCTCCAGCTCGCCTGACAGCATCTGCCGCTCGAATTCGTCGTTCTCCCCCACATAGCTGGAGATCATCTTCCGGATCTGCTTGCCTTGGAGCAGCAATCCCAGCCCGAAATCATCGACCCCGGCATTGTTGGAGATGCAGGTGAGGTCCGTCACCCCCAGCCGCACCAACTCCTCGATGCAATTCTCTGGAATGCCACACAGGCCAAAGCCCCCCAGCATCAAGGTCATCCCACTTTCGATTCCGCGGCAGGCTTCCGCCGCATCGTTTACTGTCTTGTCCAGTGCCATTTCAGCCTTTCATTCAAACAGGTCCTCGTCATCCAGCGAACCTCCGTCCTTGAAGTTGATGCGACGGGCCTCTATCAATTCTCTGCAAGGCACCGCTTGACGCACGCCTTCCGGCGGCCTGAAGTCTTCAGCCAACAAACCAACGCCTGCGTCCGCGAGGGCATCCTTCATGTAGAAACCAAAAATGGGAAGGGCAGTATTGGCCCCCTGTCCCTTGGTGGTCGTCGAGAACCTGACCGCTGGATCGGATGCGCCGACCCAAACTCCCGTAACCAACTCGGGAGTCAAACCTATGAACCAGCCGTCCGCATTGGACTGGGTGGTGCCGGTCTTTCCTGCGAGGGGAATTTTCAATCCGTCGTACTCCCTCTTTTCCAAGTCCATGCGAAGTCGAATCCCTGTCCCCATGGTCTTGTCCTTCTCCGCATTGTAAGCCCCGTCCACGACGCCCTTCATCATCTCCAGCACCCGATACGCCGTAGCTGCATCCAAACCCTGCCGGATTTCGGGACGCGGCTCGTAGATGGTGTTGCCTCTTTTGTCTTCAATCCGTCGGATGATCCGGGGTGCATGCCAGACACCCCCTCCCGCAAACGTGGCATTCGCCGAGGTCATCTCCTGAAGGGAAAGCTCCGCCACACCCAGCGCAATGGAGGGAACCGCAGGAATGTCGCTCACAATGCCCATGGCATGCGCCAAATCGACCACGCGCTGCACGCCGTAATCCTTGATCAGTTTGGCCGTCACCGTATTCATGGAATTGGCCAGGGCGTATTCCAATGTGACCATTTCCCCGTACTCCATGTCACTGTTTTCCGGACACCATGGGTCCTGCCCACCGGGGAGCTCGATACAGGTTTTTTGGTTCGGCAACTCCGTGCAGGGATCAAGACCCAAACGCACGGCCGTGGCATAAACAAACGGCTTGAACGTTGAACCGACTTGCCTCCGCGATTGACTGACATTGTCAAACTGTGACCACTGATAGTCGAGGTCACCGACCCAAGCCTTCACCTCTCCGTTGTTGGGGTCGATGCTCATGAGGCCCGCGTGCAGCAGGGTCTTTTGGTGGCGGATGCTGTCCATGGGGGACATCAGTGTGTCCACCCAGCCATTGAGCCCCATGACCCGCGTTTCCGTCTTTTCCTCGAATTGGGCGTCCAATGCGCGGCGGGAAAGGACCGGCCAAGCATGTCCACACCCGCCTTTTTCCGGGCGACAGTAATGGACGCGTTCACCTGCACTGTCCCGCTCTGCGATGTAGAAACCGGGGCGGGCGCATTCCGGACACTCCTTGCCCATGGCCAGGCGATACCGACGGCTTTGTTTCACCGCCCGCTCCAAAATGCGTTCTTGCTCCTTGGGAACGATGTCTTCTGAAAAGAAGGGCCAAGTGCGGCCCGTGGTCCGCTTCAGGTCCTTCCAGAAATCTTCCTGGAGCTCCCCCCGAATGTGCCGGTTGGCCGCAGCCTCGGCGTAGCGTTGCAAACGGCTGTCCAATGTGGTGTGAATCACAAGTCCGTCGCGATACAGGTCATAAGGTGCACCGTCCGCCTTGGCAATCACATACTCTCCCTGCTCGTTCTTCTGTTCCAGCAGGTCGCCCACCTCTGACCTCAGTTTCTCCCGGAAATGCGGAGCCGGCCCCTCGTCGTGGCTCACCTTTTGATAGCGCAACCCAAGCGGCAAGGCATTCAGGCTGTCCACGTCTACGCCCTCGAGTTGACCGTATTTCGCCATCTGTCCAAAAACCGTGGCCCTTCGCTCCTTCACCAAATCCGGGTTGCGCAGGGGATTGTAGAGGGCACTGTTCTTCAGCATGCCCACCAGCATGGCCGCCTCATGAATTTCAAGGTTGCTCACGGATTTGCCGAAATACACCTCTGAAGCACTTCGAATGCCCACTGCTTGGTTCAAAAAATCGTACCGATTCAGATACAGGGTAACTATCTCATCCTTGGTGTACTGTCTCTCCAGCCGCGTCGCAATGATCCACTCCTTGGGCTTCTGCAACACCGCCCGCTCGAAAAATGTCGTCCGGTCATAGCGTTCCGTGAAAAGCTGCTTGGCCAACTGCTGTGTGATGGTGCTTCCGCCACCGCGCTTTCCCATGAATGCTATGGCCCTGGCCAGGCTTTTGAAGTCGACGCCTGTGTGCTCTCTGAAGCGCACGTCCTCCGTGCAAGTCAATGCCCCCAGCAGATGCTCAGGCAAATCCCAGAAGCGCACATCGGCACGATTTTCCCTGTAGAAACTTCCCAACTGCACCCCATCCACCGCGTAAATGCGCGTGGCCAAATCCGTCTTGGGGTTGGCCAGTGTCTCCGTGTTGGGAAGGTCCGACGCCGAGGCAATGGCCAACAAAACGCCGATCCCAACAAAAGGCGACAACAAACCGGCCCACAACAACAGGCTTGGACCTATGTACCGGTCGGGTTTTTTGACCGCCCTGTTCGCTCCCTTTCTGGGATTTTTCGTCTTCTTTGATTCAGGCATCATACTCCACAACGCAGAACCGACGCGCTATGCGATGGCAAGATGCGGCTGAACCGCGGGAAAAGGCGTTAAAAATCACCTCAGCGTTCCCCGAAACGTAGTTTTGCAATCGCCGGAACAAGTCCAGACGTCGTTCCGCTTCACATTCACGCTACCCTCTTGCCTCCGCATGGAAGCCTTCATTCAAGCCAGCCAGTTTCTACTCAGCCTGTCGTTTCTGATTGTGCTGCATGAATTGGGACACTTCATTCCTGCCCGGATTTTCAAAACCCGCGTCGAGAAGTTCTTCCTGTTTTTCGATATAAAGGGCGCCCTGTTCCAAAAGAAAATCGGAGAAACCGTCTACGGCATCGGTTGGCTGCCACTCGGTGGCTATGTCAAAATCGCAGGCATGATCGATGAGTCCATGGACAAGGAGCAGATGTCCAAACCCGCCCAGCCGTGGGAGTTTCGGTCCAAGCCCGCCTGGCAGCGTCTCATCATTATGTTGGGTGGGGTCACCGTAAACCTCATTCTCGGCGTGCTCATCTACGGTATGATCCTTTTTGTCTGGGGAGACAGAGACCTCAGAATGGACCAATTGCCCTACGGTCTTTCCTTCGAGGAACCCCTGCAACAACTCGGTCTGCAAGACGGCGACGTGCTCGTTTCCCTCGGTGGTCAAGAAATTCGAAGGATCGACGATTTCCGCAGGCTCGCTTTCAATGCGGAAGTAACCGAAGCCAAGGTCATGCGCAACGGCATGCAACAAACGGTGCAATTCCCGACGGAACTTGGCCAGCATCTGCTGGACTCCTCCGCAGACCTTCCCAAGGGTGAGGCGCCCTTCAAAGTAAACTTCCCCACCATCGTCGCCGAGGTTTCTCCTGGCACGGGAGCAGCGGATGCCGGGTTACAACCAGGCGATCGAATCGTATCCGTCCAAGGGGTCCCCACCCCTTATTTCTTCCTTTTGGTTGAAGAGCTCGCGAAATACAAAAGCCAAGAAGGCATTGCCATAGGGGTCATCCGTGAGATGCAAGAGGGGCGCGTCGACAAAGTGGCGACTCCCCTTCCCGCAACCAATGGAAACCTCACCCTCAGTGCCCGCGTCGACGCCGACGGAAAGCTTGGGTTCTTTCCCTTGACCTATGAAGCATTGGACGGTTTTGTTTTCGTCGAACAGGAGTACGACGTCGCATCCGCCGCCGCAGGTGGAGCCAAGAAAGCATGGAGCACCCTCACCGGTTATGTTTCCTCCATGCGCTACTTGTTCGGCCCGGGCGGAACCAAACAATTGGGTGGGTTCATCACCTTGGGAAGCATTTTCGATCCAGAATGGAACTGGAAGAGCTTCTGGAACATCACAGCGCTGTTGTCCATCATTCTTGCTTTCATGAACCTCCTTCCCATTCCCGCTTTGGACGGAGGTCACGTGATGTTCCTGCTCTACGAGATGATTTCTGGTAGAAAGCCCGCCGAGAAGGTGATGGAGTACGGACAGCTCTTGGGGCTGCTGCTGGTTGGAGCACTCATGCTCATCGCCAACGGCAATGATTTGTGGAAGTGGTTCACTGGGCAACTCTAATCAAAAATAAATCCTCACCTTTCGAGCATGGCCTTGTTGGACCTGGACCACCTCAAAAAAATCATAGGCGATGATCCCGCCTTCATCCGTCAGGTATTGCAGATTTTCATCCGCAACACCCCGGAAGACATGGCCGCTCTCACGCGTGCAGTTGAAAAAGGAAGCCACGAACAGGTTTCATTCTACGCGCACAAGCTCAAGAGTGCAGCCGGTGCCATCGGCTACAACGAAGCCTACGAAGATTTCAAGGTGCTGGAAGGCATGGGCAAAGAACTGGGCCCCATCAGTGAGATAGAAGCCCATGTAAACAAACTCAACGCTGAGTGCTCAGTCTGCATGGTTGAAATCGAGCAGATCATGAACTCCCTCTGATCGCGCCCAAGCATTTCATCGAACCGTTCGGGTGAAACGATCTCCAGGCCAACACCTGACCCATCCCTTCAATTCAGCCTCAAGAAGGCGCTTCCGAACAGCATGAGGATGGCCGTTCAAACGTTCCACTACCTCATCAAAAAGGCAGGCACGGTATGGATCCAATGCGGTGAGAAGTTCTTCCGTGTCCCCCTCCAAAGGTTCGGGAATCCTCTTTTCTAAGTCTTCCCTTCCCTTCTGCACCCACCCCAAAGCCCGGGGCAGGTCTTCAGGCGAATGCAGCAATTCAGCCACCTGCTCCCGGATCAGCCGGGCATTGCCTTTCATCGCATCGGCGCACCAGGTGGGAGAAAGGGCAAACACATCGCGGTCGTAATCGCGGGCCAACCTCGCTGTTATCATACTCCCACCAGGGTCTCCCGATTCCACTACAACCAAGGCTTCGACCAAACCTGCGATGATCCTGTTGCGGGCGGGAAAGGTGTACTTCGATGGCGGGGTTCCCCAACGGTACTCCGAAACCCAACACCCACCACATTCCAATATGTGATGAGCCAGGCGGACATTGGTTTTCGGATGCACTGCATGCAACCCATGTGCAAGACAGGCCACTGTAGGAATCCCTCTTCCTGCAGCCAGTCCGTGCGCCCTGGCGTCAATTCCATCCGCCATGCCGCTGACCATGATCCAGCCTGAATTGGGCATGCCATCAAACAAAGTCTCCACCGCTCCATGACCTACAGTGGAGGCCCGCCGCGTTCCCACAATTCCCAGGGGCCGCCGACCGGAAAGCAGCTCAGTACTTCCCTTCGCAAACAACACCCAAGGTGCATCCGGCAACTGCGCCAACAAGTATGGATAACCCCTTCTTCCCAGGACCAGCGGGACCACACCTTGCTCTTTCATGGCCTCGCGTTCCCGAAGGGCACGATCACGCGCCGGAGACAGCATGTTGGGGGCAAACCCCGACAACCAAGCACTGAGCCCGACCTCCCTGACCATCCTCAATGCCCCCCTCCCATTGAATTTCGGCAATTGCTTCGCCGTCAACCAATCCAGCAACCACTGTTCATCGCTGCCCTCTTCCAACCCCATCCGGGGGTCTCCCTCTCTGAATTCAACCATGACCAAAAGAGAAACCAAAACCAGAAGCCGTCGTCCGCAAACTCGTCAACGCGTGAGTTCGGTTTACTTTCGGGACCCACGCCATCCGGACTACCATGGTACACCTACTCCAGATTAACCTCCGGCATTTGCGCCTTTGCGCAGCCTGTATCGCCCTGTTCATGCCGGTACAAACCGCCTGGAGCCAACAACAGATTCTCGCAGGCACCATTACCGATGCGACCACCAAAGAGGCGCTTCCCGGTGCCGCCGTCATTCTGGGGTCGGCATCCGCCCTGACCGACGTCAACGGTCAATTCACCCTTTCGGCAAAGGAGGTGGGTACGCTCCTGTTGCGCATTCGTTATGTCGGTTATGTCGAATCCCAACGCACCCTCACACCTTGGTCCGGAACACAGACCCTGGACGTTGCACTCGAACCTGATGTTGCCCGCATCGGTACCGCTGTCATTTCCGCAGGGCGCTATGAACAGGACCTCGGAGAAGTCAGCGTTTCCATCGACGTACTTCCGCCTGAACTCGTGAACCAAGGAGCACCTACCAGTGCGGACCAAAGTCTGTCCCGCACACCTGGCGTCACCATTGTGGACAGCGAACCTCAAATCCGTGGAGGAAGTGGCTACAGTTTTGGCGCGGGCTCCCGTGTGGCCATACTGTTGGACGGTTTGCCCGTCTTGAGCGGAGATGCAGGACGCCCCACTTGGGGATTTCTTCCCTTGGAGAACCTGGAGCAAGTGGAGGTCGTCAAGGGAGCGAGCAGCGTCCTGTACGGCTCATCGGCCCTCAGCGGCGTTATCCAGTTCCGCACGGCTTTTCCCGACCCCGAACCCATGACCCGGGTGACCGTTCAGCACGGTGTATTCAGCGACCCGGGAGATGGCCGCAAATACTGGAATCGGCCCCTGATGCAGAGCAGTACCTCTTGGCTGCATACCCGCCGTCTGGCCAATGGAGATGGCATTTCCTTCGGGGGACAATGGCTCGGCAGCGATGGCCACAAGGGACCTCAGTACGATGCCACTTCAGGGCTTCCCTATGACCGCCCATACAACCCCTTCACCGTCGACCACTATGACGCCGAACGACAATGGCGCATCAACGGAGCGTGGGAACACGCACCAAAAGAAGGCGGTTGGGGCTACGGTTTGCGGACCAATGCGATCTCTGGCGAAAGCCTCGGCACCTTGATCTGGGCAAATGCAGACACCGGTTTCTACGCGGCCACATCGGGAGCAGATACGCGCACCATCCAGCGCATGGTCACGGTAGACCCCCACCTCGAGCGAACTTCAGGAGCCTGGAACCATCGGCTGCAAGGCCGTTTTCTCCGCCTTGTCAATGACAACGACAACAACCAGGCCAACGAGTCCAACACCTGGCAGGCGGAATACCGATCACGTTACCGCACGGAACGCTGGACGGCTACCGGCGGCTTTTACGCCCAAGGCACACGGAGTGTCGCCGAACTCTACGGAGCCGGGGTGGGCGATACCGTCCATGATGCCGCCAACAGAGCCGCTTATTTGCAGCTCGACGCACACCCCCAGGACCGGCTTCACCTGACCCTTGGCGGTCGGTATGAGCACTTCACCCTGGACAGCGTTTCCGCTGGAAAAAGCGTCTTTCGATCCGGCCTCAACTATCGGTTTGGACAAGCCAGCTTCCTCCGTGCCAGCGTGGGGCAAGGGTTCAGGTTCCCCAGCATCGCGGAGAAGTTCATCCAAACCGCGGTAGGCGGCATCAACGTTTTCCCCTCTTTGGACATTCGACCTGAATCTTCCACCAACGTGGAAGTGGGCCTCAAACAAGGCTTCCAATTCGGCAAGGGAGGCCGATGGAAAGGCTTCCTGGATGTGGCCGTTTTCCAACAGGACTTCGATGACTTCATCGAATACACGTTTGGATGGTGGGGCACCTCCAACAACCCTCTCCAAAGTTTGGGGTTCAGAAGCATCAATACGGGAAAAGCCAGGGTAACTGGATTGGAGTGGAGCACCATGGGTGAGGGGGCCATGGGCCCTTGGAAGGTGCAATGGTTGATCGGGCAAACCTTCCTCAATCCCTACAGCCTCACACCGGACAGCGTGTATGCAGAATACTCGGATTCCAGCCCCATATCCGGCGGGGTCAGCTACAATTCCACGAGTTCCGACACCACGGATCAAGTATTGAAATACCGCATCCTCAACACCTTCCGAGCCAACCTCAGCTTGCAGCACGAAAACGGCTGGACCCTCGGGTGGAATGCAGCTCGGAATACGACCATACAGAACATCGATCAGGCCTTCATCCAAATCGAATCCGACAACATCATTCAATACGGTCTCATCGATTGGCTTGCAGCTCGCCCCGGGGCGCAGTGGCTGCACGATTTCCAGGTCGGGCGCCAATTCAACGACCAACACCACGTCGAACTCATCGTCCGCAACGCAGCCAACCTCAATTACGCGCTTCGACCCCTTGCTGCAGAGGCCAATCGCCTGTGGCTGGTACGCTACACCTTCACGCCGTGAGGATTTCTGCCATCATACCTGCGCGCATGGCGTCCACACGTCTGCCCGGTAAGCCCCTCGCCGACATTGGTGGGACGCCCATGATTGTCCACACTTGGCGGGCGGCCACGCAACACCCCGCCATCCACAGGGTTTGCGTG
This sequence comes from Flavobacteriales bacterium, assembly GCA_030828175.1. Classification (GTDB taxonomy): domain Bacteria; phylum Bacteroidota; class Bacteroidia; order Flavobacteriales_D; family Sanyastnellaceae; genus UBA8752. The sequence goes on along the minus strand of JAURDB010000051.1, from coordinate 1,020 downwards.
GCCACCGACCATCCCGACATCGCCGCTGCTGTCCGCGATGCCGGCGGAGAAGCCATCATGACAAGCGCTCAGCACACTTCTGGCACAGAGCGATGTGCAGAGGCGCTCATGCAGTGGCCGAACGCTGCAGAGGATGCCATCATCAACCTTCAAGGAGACGAGCCTTTTCCCGACCCTCAGCACATTTCTGCCCTTTGCGATCTGCTGCGGAAAGGACGTTGGGACATCGTCAGCGCCATGCGCCAAGGACAGACTGAAGAAGCCAGCTCTCCCCATCGGGTAAAGGTCGCTTCAGGTGGCGACGGGCGCGCTCTTTACTTTTCGCGCAGCGCAATACCCCACGGAGCCCCTCCAAACATCCACATCGGGATTTACGGATTCTCTCCTGGCCATTTGATCCGTTGTGCCCAGCTGCCTGAAGGCGTGGTCGAAAAACATGAAAGCCTGGAGCAGTTGCGATGGCTTGAAAACGGCCTATCCATAGGCATGGTCGAGGTAATGGAAGGCCAGTCTCCGGGTTCGGTCGACACCCCTGCAGACCTGGACCGCGCACGCCAATGGCATCGAGCGCACACACGTTAATACAAGCAATAACATGATATAATCAGGCCGGGCAAGTCTATCGTCTTATTTTCGAACGTTGAACAATCCATGCAACCCGTATCCGACTTTCTGATTCAAGCCTTGCCGCTGCTCTTGCACGACCACGATTGTTTGGTCGTACCCGACTTGGGAGGGTTTGTGGCACATCCCGTTCCGGCGAGGTTTGATGCAGACAAAGGAGAGTGGGTGCCTCCGGGGCGCAACGTTGCTTTCAATCCCAAACTGGTCGTGCGAGACGGTCTACTCGAGCAGGAGATTCGACGGGCCACGGGTTGTACCAATGAGGCCGCCGCAGCATTGATTGACCGAGAGGTAGAAAACCTTCGACTACAAATCGCAGCGGGACAGACCCGCGAAATCCCAGGACTGGGTCGCCTCTATCTCGGAGAAAACCACGTCATCGCATTCGCACCGGAA
>JAURDB010000050.1 GCA_030828175.1 Flavobacteriales bacterium | reverse complement strand
GTTCTCCAGCGCACGGGGCTGGAGCTAAATCAGGGGGTCGCCGAGGCAATAAGCCGCGGAGATTGCGAATGGATCAATGGCCGGTTGCGCATTCCCGAATCCCGCTGGCCCATGGGAGACTCCATCACCTTGGGGTTGATGCGTTGATCATCCTCTGGAGACCGGGGCACTCCGGTTCACATTCCGCTTGCGCTTGAGCCATGCATCCAGGAACACGGTGGAAATCAGGATGGCCGCACCGGCATAAAAACCCGGGGGCATGATTTCCTCTTCTCCGAAAATGAAAATCGCCAGAACGATGGCATAGATCGGCTCCAGATTGATGGCCATGGCAACCGTGAAAGGACTGAGCACTTTCATGACTTCCACCGTGATGGCGAATGCCAGCGATGTGGCAACCAAACCCAACAAAAGCAACCAACCCGCATCCGATGCGCTGGGCACAACCCCGTCCCATTGCCCCGAGATGGCCATCCAGCAGGCCAGCGATACACTGGCGGAAATCAGCTCGATGCGGGACACCGCCAGCGAAGTCACGGACTGTCCCCAAACGCTGTTCAATGTCCCAAACAATGCGGCACAAAATGCGCTGACCAACGCCAAAGCCATCCCGTATCCATAGTCAACATCCACCCGGTACATCCACCACAACCCTCCTACCGCCAGCAGACCGAGAAAAACCTCCCTCAGGTCCAGCCGCCTCCGCTTGATCAAGGGTTCGATAAAAGCCACAAACATGGGCACGGTTGCCATCACGGCCAATGCCAAGGACACCGTGGAAGCTTTGATAGCACCAAAAAAAGTGACCCAGTGTATGGCGACAAGCAAGCCGGTACCGATGATGCCCAGGCGCTCCTTGGGGGAAAGGATGGGCCTTTGGCCTTTGCGCAGTAACATCCATAGATACAAGCCCGCCGCACCGATCAGTGTCCGCCAGAAAACAAGGGGAACCGCGGAGAGTGTAATCAACTTTCCCAGCACCCCCGTGAAGCCGAAGACCACCACCGTGGCGTGCAGGGAGATCTGGGCCTGCAGCGACCTCATGGTGTTGTGATCACTGACGAATCAGCTTGAGGCTCCAGGATTCCTGGTCTGCCCCCGTGAGACGAAGAACATACCATCCCGCGCCGGTAGGACCCTCTCCGAGCGGTACTTGTTGCGAAGCTGCAACGGCACCTCCTCGGCGAATCTCCCTTCCGGCGGCATCCAAAAGTGTCCAACCCGACAGGTCGACAAGTGTGGTCACCAACATCTCCTGGCCCGCCGTCCATGGGTGGGGGCCGAAACGGAAGGGCATGTCTACGAGAAGCTCGCCGACACCGATGGTACTGGTGTCCGGTGAAATGACCGTCACCTCCTGAACGGATTGGTCCGAACAGACCCCGTCCTCGCTGGTCGCGGTCAAGATCACCGTGTAGGTGCTGTCTGTGGGAAATTCGTGCGTGGGCGACTCTTCCGTCACCGGCGGTGTTCCGTCGCCAAAGGTCCAGAAGTAGGAGCCCGCCCCGCTGGATTGGTTTTCAAACGGCACCGGCCCATTCTCGGTGTACCAGGGGTCTTCCACGAAGAAATCCGCCTGCACGGGTTCCGAAATGTCTGCGGCACTGCGCGGAAGAATGGTGTATCCGTTTACAAACGGGGCCTCGAGGTCGCGCTGACCGCCGATTCCGGTCACGCCGAAAATTCCAATGGGGGGCTCGGTCCCAAAGAGGTCCGTGTCGGCATCCACCACCATCAGGTACAAAGCAGCCCCCGTGGACACATACACCTCGAATTGCGGAATTTGATTGGTCCAGGCTTCGGGGTTCACGAGCTCCACACACTTGAGCCTGACCAAGGCGCTTTCCGTTTCTTCGGACAACTCGTTGACCAACTCTGGTTCATTGAGTGGCTCACCCTGGGTCGCAAGAATCAGGGTGTCCACCAGGATCTGGGCCAAGCCCTGGAATTGCTGTAACGAGCCGCGGATGCGGACGCTATCGCCCTCTTGAACGAGGTAGTTGAAGTTGTCGACCGGGCTGAAAACCTCAATGCCGGCCGTCGGGTCGATGATGGTAAAACGAAGTCCGCTCGGATAGGTGTTGAACCCGTGGACCACACCTCGCAACTCACAGGGAACCAACAAACTATCCAACACCCCATTTCCATCGATGCCCCTGACATCGGCTATCGGATAATGAGGAAAGCCGAGGTCACTGGGGGCAATGGTCACCGTCACAGAATCAATCAAAACCTCTGCCTCTCCCGACAAGACAGTCAGGGCCAGGGTAAAGGACTCCACTCCTTCAGGTTCGAAATCGTCAACGATGCCCACCGTGATGGACTGTGGCAAAAGCCAACCTTGTGGGAAGGTCAAATCCACGGGGAAAAGCGTGCCAAAATCGGCCACGGGTGTGGCCGTGCCGCCAGCGACCACATCGACCTGTACCTCTACTTCGTTCAAGGGCAGGCTGATGGGAAGTTCGATTGAAATCACATCGCCCTCGAAGGCCAGGATCTCCGATACGGAAAATCCGATGGCGGGAACCGATGTCGTATCCAAACCGCACGGGAGGGCGTTGTGGTCGCCGAAATAATCGTAGGTGTTTTCGGGATAATCCTGCCACTGGTTCTGAACCACATCCCAGTCATTGGAACCGACGGTCACGTCTGCATTTCTCACCAACGTGTGGTGCAGCATCGTGACATCGTTGACCGGCCAACCCGCCCCCGGATTGACGCCCACTTCGCCCAGGACATCCACGACCACCCCATTTCGTTCAAGTGTGGTGGCGTCATTGCCGTTGAACAAGGTGACGTCGTCGATGACATCGGCCAGCTGGAGAAGGAACGGCGGGGCCAAGGGATTGACGATGGTGTACACTTCACCGGGGCCGAGGAAACCACTGAGCTGCACTTCGTGGGTCGCCACGGTGCTGCCATTGTTGTAGGTCTTGACGGCATATTCACCGAGGTCAGCGGTGGCGGTGGCACTGGGGTTGTAAAGCTCCAATCCCTTGTCCCAACCCGTTCCGTCGAGGTATTCAGAAAAGAACAGGTCGACGCACAGGCCTGTGGGGTCGCAGGGCTGAATGGACACCTCTAGGCTGTTGTACGACAGGGCGCTGCAGGAGTCCGCTACCAATGCAGTAACGGGCATTCCCGTGACGAACGTGGTGCTGTCGACCGCACCGAGGTAGCTGAATCCATGGACCTCGTACTCGCCTGCGCCGAGGCCTTCGAAATCAAAAGACGCAGTGGATGTACTGTCGAGGATGTCCCCATTCGCGTCGGTGATCACGAAGAGATAGGGGGCCTCGGGGCTCTCTGATGTGTAGCCGAAATGCACCAGTGTGTTGGCAAACCCGACGCAACCAATGGCTTCATCCGTTCCTGCGGCTGTCGTGATGGAACCGCCATCACAACTCGGCGGCAAGCAGAAGATGCGTTGAACCTCCACGGGCTGGGCGCTGAAAGCCACACATCCCGAAGCGGATATGCTGTCGTAGGGGGCGCCTACTTCAATGGTCTCCGGATCCAATTCGCCGTCATAGCTCATTCCCCACACCAGACAGGGTCCGGCCGGTGATCCCGAGAAGTTGTAGCCGAGGTTGCCCTCACCGCCAGGAACCACATCGAGGACATCGCCATCCAAGTCGGTGATCACGAGGCCGTACTGGCTTTCCAGCGCGTTGGATTGTGCCGTGAAGGGCAGGAATCCTCCGGGTAGGTCCACACAGACCAAGGCTTCTCCGTTCTCTCCGCCCTGCGCCGTGATCAATCCACCATCGCAATCGAGCAGATTCGTGTAGCCCGGAGTGGGCTGTTGGAGCACCATCTGGTCCGAAGCGAAGGCGGGGCCTCCATCGGGAAGGCGGGCCCAGGCCAATGCGCCGCCGTTTTGTGCGCCGTAAAGCCACTCATCCAACTGAGGTTGGCCCGGGGTCAGAGAGTCGATCAGGAAAGGGTTGGTCTGATCATTGGTGCCGTACACCACGGCGTCCAACAGTCCTACTGTGGTCAGCGGTGTACCATTCGGAAAGTCGGCACTGTCGCCCTCGAAGAGCGCCACAGCATCGCCGCCATTCCGAAGCAGTCCGGGCTCGAAAATGACATCTGCACCCGGCACGGCAGGGTTCGCCAACAAGAAAAACCCCGACGAATCGGTGGACATTCCATCGAGGTCGAATGCGGCGTACACATTGGTCGTCACTGTATTGCCACCGCCCTTGTAGAAGACGACAATGTGTCCGTCCAAAGCGGTGTTGGGTTCTCCATAGAGCTCCACGAATTCCAGGCTGTCTGGGACTGTATTCGAGTCGCAATCAACCTCATTCACGAAAACACCTTGAGCGAAAATGCCGAGGGGAAAGCCCAGGAAGGCCACGATCATTGCGACAGCCTGAAGCGGGGTATGGGATATGGAACGCATTTCCAGTCCGTTGAATTGGAGCGCGAAAGTAGACACCACGCCCCATTGCGGGTTTAACAGTTCATGAAATACCGCTAAGGTTCCCGCCGTAACTTCATGGGTTGAATTTCCGTTCAGGAAGCACGCCATGAAAAACGCCCACCAGCAGGACCTCCGACAGAACCTCGACGCGTTCATCCGGAAGTACCACCGCAATGAAATCCTGCGGGGCGTGCTGTTGCTCGCGGCGGCCCTTCCCCTTTCCTGGCTGGTGGTATTGGGACTGGAGACCTTTGGTCGCTTCGGGGCTGACTTGCGCACCGCACTGTTTTACGCTTTTGTCGTGTCGGTTTCCGCGGTCTTGGTCAAGTTCATCCTCCTCCCCGCTTTGCGGTTGTTCCGGCTCAGGGGAGGGCTGGACTACGCCTCTGCAGCGCGCATCATCGGCACCCATTTCCCTGAAATAGAGGACCGGTTGCTCAACACGCTCCAGCTGCAAGAGCGGGCCGACGGTCCTGACACAGCGGGCAGGGAATTGCTGCTCGCCTCCATTGCCCAGCGCAGCGAACAACTTCGTCCGTATCGATTCTCTTCTGCCATCGATTTCGGTGAGAACCGGCGGTATCTCAAGTATGCCTTGCCGCCCATGGCTGTATTTGCAGGAATCTATTTGGTCATTCCCGACGCGGTGGAAGCTCCCACGGAAAGACTCATTCGCCACCGCACCGAATGGGCGGCCACACCTGACTTCCGCCTCTTCTGCGACGGGCCCCTTGAGGCAGTCGCACAATCGGATTTCACGCTGGAAATCCGAACCGAGGGCACCGTCGTACCCTCGCGGGTCGAAGTTCAGGCTGGCGAAGGGAGGTTCCGCATGTCTCTTTCACCACAAGGCACATGGACGCATGTTTTCCGAAACGTCCGAGCGTCACTCGACCTGACCGTTTCTGCTCCTGCCACTCCTCCTCTTTCCTTGAAACTTGTGGTACTGCCGAGGCCCGAATTGCAGGACCTGAAGATTGAAATTACCCCACCCGCTCACACGGGTCTCCCCCCCTACCAGCAGCGCAACGAGGGAGACCTCAATGTTCCGGAGGGCAGCCTGCTGTCCTTCCAGATCGGAACGCGGAACACATCTGTTCTCGGATTGGATTGGGGTGGCGAACTGGCGGCTTTGACCCCAGATGTCAGCAATCGATTCAGCTTCTCCCGGACCAGCGAGAAAGACCTCACCTACACGATTGCACCGAGATCCGAAACCGTAGGCGTCATGGATTCAGTGCGTTACCGGCTGCGGAGCATTCAAGACCGCCCCCCCACCATTCGGGTGATGGAGTCGCCCGACAGCCTGTCCTTGACCCGATTGAGCTTCAGTGGCGTTGTTCAGGATGATTATGGATTCAGCAACCTGCGCTTCGTTTGGCGCCAAAAGGGCGGCGAACAGGACCACCAGAACCTGGGTCGCCCGCGCTCCCGTGAGGATGCCTTCTTGCACTTCTGGAACCTCGCCGACATTGGCGTCGGACTGGGCGATGAAGTAGAGTATTGGTTCGAAGTGCGCGACAATGACGGGGTCAATGGCCCCAAGATGACGCGATCCCGAACCTTCCGATACGCGGCACCGACGGAGGAGGAGCTCGCGGAGAAACTGGACAGTGCAGACGCCGAATTGACGGCAGCGCTGGAGGAGAACCTCGAAGAAGCGCGAAGGCTGCGAGAACAGATGCGGGAATTGCGCCGGGAGTTGATGGAGGAGGAAGAGCTGGGCTGGGAAGAAAAGGCCGCCCTGGAGGAGCTGCTCAAGCAACAGGAAGCCCTGAAGGAACAGGTGCGCGAAATGCAGGAGCAAAACCGGCAGAAAAACAAGCAACAAGCCGAATTCTCGCCCCCGAACGAGGAGATTCAGAAGAAGCAAGAAGAGCTCCAAAAACTCATGGATGACGTCATGACGGACGAGCTGCAGAAGATGTTCGACGAGCTCCGGGAGTTGATGGAACAAATCGAAGAAGGAGACAAGGAGGAGATTGAACAGCAGCTCGAACAAATGGACCTGGACCAGGAATCGCTCGAACAGGAACTGGATCGCGCCTTGGAGCAGTTCAAGCAACTGCAGTGGGAGCAAAAGATGGAAGAGGCCATCTCCGACCTCGAGAAGCTGGCGGAGGAGCAAGAAAAACTTGCAGAAGAGACGGAAGAGGGCAGCACCCCGGAAGAGGAATTGGCAGCCAAACAAGACTCCCTGAACAAGGAGTTCGACAAGGTCAAAGAGGCCCTTGACGACGCCGAGAAGCTCAACAAAGAGCTCGAAAACCCGAACAAAATGCCCATGATGGAGGACCTGCAGGAAGAAATCCAGCAGGACATGAAGGGCGCAAGCGAAGACCTCGAGGGGGGCAAGGAGAAGAAGGCCTCTGAAAAGCAGAAAAAGGCCGCCGGGAAAATGAGCCAAATGGCCCAGCAGATGCAAAGCTCCATGGAGGCGGGGGAACAGGAGTCCATGGAAGAGGACATGGAAGCGTTGCGCGCCTTGCTCGAGAACATCATCACGCTCTCCTTCGATGAGGAGGACCTCATGGCTTCGGTGGGCAGCACGCAAAAGGACGACCCTCGTTACGTCACCCACGGGCAGGAGCAGCGCAAACTGAAGGACGATGCAGAAATGGTCAAGGACAGCCTGTTTGCCCTGAGCAAGCGCGTGAGCCAGCTCCAGGCCATTGTGAACCGAGAAATCAACCTCGTGAACCTTCACATGGGTCAGGCCCTTGATGGCTTCACGGACCGAGAGACCGCCGTCATCACAACGAACCAGCAGTATGTGATGACCTCATTCAACAACCTGGCCCTTTTGCTCGATGAAGTGCTGCAGCAAATGCAGAATCAATCCAGCTGCAACAAACCCGGAACAGGCAACTGCGAAAAGCCGGGGGGAAGCGGCTCCAAACCCTCTCCGAGCGCCAAGCAACTCAAGGGGATGCAACAATCACTGACCAAGCAATTGGAGCAGATGAAGAAGAAGATGCAGGGCTTCAATCAAGGGGAAGGAAAAGACGGGAAGCGACAGCTCAGCAAGGAACTGGCACAAATGGCGGCCCAACAAGCGGCCATCCGTCAAATGACCCAGGAACTGGGCAAACAACTCAATGAAGACGGCTCCGGAACAGGCAATGGGCTCGAACAGATTGCCAAGGAAATGGAGGAGGTGGAAAAGGACATCGTCAACGGGGAGTTGGACCAATTGACGCTGGATCGCCACCAAGACATCCTCACCCGGCTGTTGCAAGCCGAAAATGCCGAAAGAATTCGGGGGGAAAAAGAAGAGAGGGAATCCCGCACTGCGCAAGACGTGCAGCGAGAGAAACCGCCGAGTCTGGAGGAATACGAGCGCAGAAAAGCGCAAGAAATTGAATTGTTACGCACCGTTCCTGCTGATTTGACACCCTACTACAAAGACAAGGTGAACGATTATTTCAATACTTTGGACATCCCGGAACGGGAGTGAAGCACCACCATGTCCAAACAGCGACACATGCAAATTGCCTCCCGCATGGAAGGCATCACGGAGGTAGAAGGCCTGATCAACAGCCTTTGCGAAGATTTCGGCGTAGAGGAGACGCACTATGGCGAGATTCTCATTGCGATGACAGAAGCCGTCAACAACGCGATTGTGCACGGTAACAAACTGGATTCCAACAAGATGGTGGACATCCAGGTCACCGTTGATGGCAACGACCTTCAGTTTCGGATCGCCGATGAAGGACCTGGATTCGACTTTGAAAACATCCCCGACCCCACGTCTCCGGAGAACATTGAGAAGCCCAACGGAAGGGGGGTTTTCCTCATGAGACAGCTTGCCGACGGCTGTGAATTCGAAGAACTTGGCCGCATCGCCGTTCTCCGCTTCGAAAACGCCATTCCCCAGGTACAGAATGCCTGAGTCCATGGGGGCGGGAGACATCACCTTCCAATTCCAACACCCCCGTTTTCGACTCCAACACCGAAGGGCCATTCGTTCCTGGCTCCTTTCCTGCGTGCACCAAATAGGACAAAACGTATCCGGCCTACACTATTCCTTCTGTACGGATGAATTCATCCAAGAGGCCAATCGTCAGTACCTGGACCACGACTACCAAACCGACATCCTCACCTTCCCCTACCCGTCATCTCAAGGTATTTCAGGTGATGTATTGATCTCCATCGATCGCGTCCGAGACAACGCAAAATTTCACCGGACAAGCGTGTTGGACGAGACACATCGGGTTATGGCACACGGCGCACTTCACTTACTGGGCTACCAAGACACCACAACAGAAGAGCAGCAAAGCATGCGGCTCCTTGAAGAGACCTGGCTCTCGAAACGCACATTCCTCAGCACCTAATGTTCCACGTGGAACACCACAGACATGCTTGAATCATACGATGTCATCGTTGTCGGCGCCGGACACGCAGGCAACGAAGCAGCACACGCTGCTGCGACCCTTGGCGAAAAAGTCCTTGTAGTCAGCATGAACCTAGCGACCATCGGAGCCATGAGCTGTAACCCAGCCATGGGCGGAGTCGCCAAAGGCCAAATACTTCGCGAAATCGATGCCCTGGGCGGCATGAGCGGCAGAATCTCCGACAGGAGCGCGATACAATTTCGCATGCTGAACCAATCCAAAGGACCGGCCATGTGGTCCCCGCGAACACAGAACGACCGCCATGCATTTGCAGCATCCTGGCGCCAAACACTGGAGACCAACGAAAACATACACCTCTGGCAAGACATGGTCACGGAGCTTGTGATCAAAAACAACCGCGTCTGCGGAGTAAAAACGCAACTCGGAATCACCATCCATGCCACCAATACCATCCTGACATCGGGCACCTTTCTGCAAGGCAGAATTCACCTTGGCACGCAAGAATTCTCAGGAGGCCGCTCAGGTGAACGAGCAGCAGAGGGCATTACAAGCCAGCTCGAGGCCCACGGACTTACCACAGGTCGGATGAAAACCGGCACACCCCCGCGCGTCGACGGACGCAGCATAGACTACGAGCGCACAGAAATCCAACCCGGTGAACCCACCAACGAAGCTTTCAGCTACTTCGAGAAACTCAAACTAGAACCGCAACTGCCCTGCCACATTACCTACACAAACCCACGCGTTCACGAGATTCTAGAAGCAGGACTACATCAAAGCCCTCTGTTTACAGGCGCCATTCAAGGAAAAGGCCCCCGGTACTGCCCCAGCATTGAAGACAAGATCCACCGTTTCGCGGAAAAGGAGAGGCACCAGATCTTCATCGAGCCAGAAGGGCGGAACACCATTGAAACCTACATAAACGGCTTTTCCACCTCCCTACCCAAAGAAGTTCAACTCAAAGCAATGCGCGAAATCCCGGGATTAGAAAAGGCACGCATGTTCCGGCCCGGCTATGCGGTGGAATACGACTACTTCCCCCCAACACAACTTCACCACACCCTGGAAACACGCGCACTGGAAGGGCTCTACTTTGCGGGCCAGATCAACGGCACAACCGGCTATGAAGAAGCAGCCTGCCAAGGTCTCATGGCAGGAATCAACTGTCACAGGTCCAGAACCCAGCAAGACCCCGTCATTCTGGGCAGAGAGGAGGCCTACATCGGCGTACTCATCAACGACCTCGTAACAAAAGGCACGGACGAGCCCTACCGCATGTTTACCAGCAGGGCCGAATACAGGATTCTCCTTCGCCAAGACAATGCAGACCAACGCCTAACTCCACTGGGACGAGAGCTAGGACTGATATCCGACGAAGATTGGGGGCAATTCAACGAGAAAGCCTCCACACTAAAGAAGGCGAACGACTACCTCGCCAACGCCAACGCAGAGCCCGAGGAGATCAACCCATTCCTTATCGCGAGAAAAAGTGCGCCCATCCGACAAAAAACGCGATGGTCACAACTCATCAGCCGACCACACATCAAACTGGCCGAGCTTCAAACGAACGCCCCATCACTTGGCGACGCGCTATCAGGTTTACCCAACCAATGGATGGACCACATTGAGACCGGCATCAAATACAAGGGCTACATAGAAAAAGAACAAGCCCAAGCAGAACGTATGCGCAGCCTTGACGACCTGCCACTGCCCCAAGACCTGGAATACGCACGCATGACATCCCTGAGCACAGAAGCGCGCCAAAAGTTGGAGTCACATCGGCCCCCAACACTTGGAGCCGCGGGGAGGATCAGCGGCGTCTCTGCCTCAGACTTATCTGTGCTCATGGTGTATCTCGGCCGGTGACTGTTCCACGTGGAACATCGAAACGGCCCATACAAGGCCCATCAGGGCACTTTGGCTCCATCAAGGACCGGAAGCCCACCCGCCTGGTGTTAGGCCAAAAACACAAAACCCTGACTACCAAACACTTAAGCACCAACCAACCTTTTGCTTGCCCAGAAGGAGTACCTTCGCGCGCACAAAATCCCGCGCCATGAACATGACGGCCCACCTCGCTCAACTCGGAATCAACGAAGCCAATCCGGGAAGCCAAATTGGAAAGACGTCCTTCAGTGTCGGCCAAGACATCGCCAGCATCAGTCCCGTGGATGGGTCCACGATCGGGTGCACTGGTGTCTGCTCAGCCTCCGACTACGAAGCCGCCATCACGGCAGCTACAGCCGCCTCCCTTGAATGGAGAAACGTTCCCGCTCCGCAAAGAGGAGAGGTTGTGAGGCTCTACGGCGAGTCCCTGCGCCAACACAAAGACGCCCTTGGAGCCCTCGTGTCTTATGAAATGGGCAAGAGCCTTCAAGAAGGACTGGGAGAAGTGCAGGAAATGATCGACATCTGCGACTTTGCAGTGGGCCTGTCTCGGCAGCTTTACGGCCTTACCATGCACTCAGAACGGCCGGGTCACCGCATGTACGAGCAGTGGCACCCCCTGGGCGTGGTTGGAATCATCAGCGCATTCAACTTTCCTGTTGCCGTGTGGAATTGGAACACCGCGATCGCATGGGTCTGCGGCAACGCCTGCATCTGGAAGCCGTCGGAAAAGACGCCTCTCACAGCAGTAGCGTGTCAGAACATCTGGAACGAAGTCACAGAGGGCTTGGATTATGTCCCCAATGGTCTGTCGTGCATTGTCCAAGGCGACTACCGGGTGGGCGAGATGATGACCCAAGACCGCCGGGTTGCCCTCGTTTCCGCCACCGGATCCATCCGCATGGGCAAAATCGTAGCACAAGCCGTCGCCGCGCGACTTGGCAAAAGCTTGCTTGAACTGGGCGGGAACAATGCAATCATTGTTGAGCCCGACGCAGACCTTAAAATGGTCGTGCCCGGCACTGTTTTCGGAGCGGTTGGAACCTGTGGACAGCGGTGCACGTCCACCCGACGCCTCATCATTCACAGCAGCATCTATGACAAGGTCGTGGACGCACTGAAGAGCGCATACAGCCAACTTCGAATCGGCGACCCGCTCGACCAGAACAACCATGTCGGCCCCCTCATCGATCAGGACGCCGTAAACGCATACAGCCGCGCCCTCGAAGACGTCGTGGCCCAAGGGGGTCGCATCATCGTTCCCGGTGGAGTATTAGAAGGTACAGGATACGCGTCCGGCTGTTACGTCAGACCCGCCATTGCCGAGGCATCCAACGACATGGCCATTGTCCAGCATGAGACCTTTGCCCCCATACTGTACGTCATGAAGTACGACACCCTCGACGAGGCCATTGCCTTGCAGAACGGCGTTGTCCAAGGCCTATCCTCGGCCATCATGACCAACAACCTTCGTGCGGCAGAGCGGTTCCTGTCAGCCAATGGCAGCGATTGTGGCATTGCCAACGTGAACATCGGCACCAGCGGCGCCGAAATTGGCGGCGCATTCGGCGGTGAAAAAGAGACCGGCGGCGGAAGGGAGTCCGGAAGCGATGCATGGAAGGCCTACATGCGCAGGCAGACCAACACCATCAACTACAGCACCGAGCTGCCGCTTGCGCAGGGCATCAAATTCGAATTCTGATGCACCCCCGGCCATCGCTGATTGCCCCAGTCCCACTTCTGATTGCCATCCTCAGCTTTGGCTGTTCCGTGGCAGGGCCATCCGATTCCGACCCACATGACACCCCGGGCACATCAACCCCATATGGAACGCTGCGTTTCCACATCAACGACTCCATCTCCGTAGAAATCCCAGGTGAAAAGACAGGTCGCCTGCTTACCCTTCGCAACGGACAAGAAACCCTGCAACTCCCCGCACTGGACTCCAACTGCTACGAAGTGCCCGTATTCAACGGCCTGATTTGCCTGGATGACACCGGCCGTGGAACATGGACTGACGTGCTTCGCCCAGGTGAATCCCCGTACCAAGTAAATTGCTCTTGGGCACCGGGTACGGCGACCACAGGCCTTTCCGGCGCGCCGGATTCAACGCTGTGGAGGCTTGCTTTTGGGACGGAAGACCCCTGGTATGGTGACCTCGTCATCCGCGTGGACTCCGAGGGTCGAGCTGAGGGGACCATTGAGACCGCTACCGGAGATTTTCGTTTTCTTCATGGCTCCATTAAGGCGGGACAGCTGATCCTGCAAACCTTCGACGGGGCCCACCTCTTTCGCTTTTCTGGAGAAGTTGGCAACGGGCAAATCGCCAATGGCTGGTTCTCCAGCGGGAATCATTACGGTACACCTTTCACTGGGGCGTTCTTGGATGAAGCAGACACCCCTCTTTCCGAAGGTCAGCAAGCCGAATGGACAGGGGCAGCCATTGAATTTTCAGGAAAGGACCTCTATGGAAACGACCGGTCCTGGTCGTGGTCAGACGCCCAGGATTCCATTCATGTACTCAGCATCATGGGCAGCTGGTGCCCCAACTGCCTGGACGAACACCGGTTGCTTCACGAACTGATGTCTGAGTTTCCAAGGATGCAAGTGCACACCTTGGCGTTTGAAAGAGGATTGGACCAGAGCAATGGAGAAAAGTTGGCCTTGCGCCGACTGAAACAGTACCACGAGCAGCTCGAGCTTTGGAGATATGAAGGCCGGTGGGACGTGACCTTGGTGGGGCCTGCATCCAAAAGTGAAGCCCGTCGATTGCTCCCCTTTGTGGACCGCGTTGTGAGCTTTCCCACCACCGTGGTTCTCCACCCAGCAGCCCCACAACCTTGGATTCACTCTGGATTCAATGGGCCCGCTACCGGCGCGAAATACGAGCTGGAACGTTCAGCGTTGGCCGCTGCTCTCAGCGGTCGCTTGGAAAGTCATTGACCCTGTCCACCTTGAGTTTGTCGTCACGATTGGCGATCTCCCATGATGTCAGGAAAACCAGGCGACCGATCTCTGCCATCTTGGGGTACCGGATTTTGTCGGGGGTGTCACCAGGCCCGTGGTAATCCTCATGCACACCGCTGAAATAGAAAATCACGGGAATGTTGTTTTTGGCGAAGTTGTAGTGGTCACTGCGGTAGTAGAACCTGTTCGGGTCGTCCGGTGCATTGAACGTGTAATCCAACGAGATGCCAACGTGCTCGGCATTCACCGCTTCACTGATTTCATGCAATTCACTCGATAGCTTGTCACTGCCAATGAGATAGACATAGCGATCGTCGTCCTTGTGGGCTTCATCGAACCGGCCCACCATGTCCATGTTGAGGTCACATACGTGTTGTTCGATGGCGTAAGCTGGGTTGTCGGCATACCATTCTGAACCCAACAGTCCCTTTTCCTCTCCGACAAACGCCATGAACATGACCGTTCTGCGCGGTCCAAAACCCGCCTTTGCCGCCGCCATCCAAGCTTCGGCATTTTCAAGCAGGCTGACCGTGCCACTTCCATCGTCATCTGCTCCATTGTAAATCAGCCCCTCCTTGTCGACTCCGACGTGATCATAGTGGCTTGTCAAAACCACGATTTCTTCCCTCAGCAAACTGTCGCTTCCCGGCAGGACTCCCCATACATTGGTTGCGGTGATCTTTTCATCCTGTCGCACCAAACTCAAACTCATGGCACCCAAATCCGTGCCCTTCAGTTTTCGCTTGGGCCATTTTTTCTTTACTGCCGACATGGACTTCCACCCTGTTGCCGCAAGCAGGACATCTTCTGGCACGATGAGCGTCGCCAGGTCCGTACCCTCTCCTTCTCTTTCCACATCCAAACGCATCCGTTCACGACTCAACCAAGGCACCAGTCGAGAACGCGTGGTATTGAAATCCGGGGACACCACCACCACAGCGATTGCGCCCAAACTGTCTGCCAGGTTTCGCTTGGCTGAGGGGTTTCTGCTCCACCGGCTCTTTTCAGAACTGCCTGTGAGCAGGTACCCTTTTTCTTCGCTTCCCGGTTCGCCTGACATCATGACCACCGCCTTTCCCCGAACCTCCAAACCGGCATAATCATCCCACTCTCCGTCCTGTATGCCATAGCCTACAAAAACGGCTTCTCCAGCCAGGTCGCTCACTTCAATTCCGGGGTAGGGAACAAAGTCGTTCTTGAACACCAGGTTCTGTTCACCCAACTTCAAAACACCACCTATCAACTTGCTGGTTTTCAAAGGAACATCTTGAAAATATGAACCCTTGACAGGCTCCAATCCCAGGCTTTGGAATTGAGATGCCAAATAGTCCGCCGCCATGCGTTGACCCTCTTTTCCGGTTTCCCTGCCTTGCATGGAATCCGAAGCAATCACGTACAAATGACGTGACAGGTCCTCTGCAGTAATGGTGCCTGCCCATTGCTCTCCGCTTGCGGTATGAGACAAGGTTTGGGCCTTCATTTCAAAATGCAGGACAATTGAGAAGAAAAC
>JAURDB010000004.1 GCA_030828175.1 Flavobacteriales bacterium | reverse complement strand
AGCGGCTTCAACCGCTTCTGGAATGTTCGAGGTTTCGCCTCCGATGCAGCCGGAATGGGCGGGCAGCCACGTCGTGTCCATGGCGAAGTCGTGGCGCACTTGACCGCCATCCACCACGCAGGCTGCGTGGGGATCCCAGTCGGCGATGCAGAGATAGGCGGCAGGTCCCATCGGCCCGTTTTCCGAACCGATGCCTTCGATCCAGAACTCCACGAATTCAAGATTGTCCGGAAGCAACTGCATTTTCAGTCGCCGGCTGACGGTGCCATCGGTCCAAGTGAAGGAATCCACGGCGAGGCAGGTGATATCGGCCCAATCGCAATGCGGGGCGACCATCACATCGCCCGGTTCCATTCCGAAGTCAAACCACAGCGTACCCGGATCCAAATCGAGGTCCCACCGCATCCAGACCTGCTCGTTTTCAGCATCCTCATGGAACCAGCCGGCGAACCCGACGTTCTCGTTGCCCTCGTATTGTATGGCCACCTTGAACCACAGCGTGCCGTCCGCGACGGTCGTGTCGCTTTCCACCCAGTAAGTCACGGGCGTGGGCACCCACCCTCCTTCGACGCCACACCAGGTCCGGTCGTATTGCAGCATGGGCAAATACCCGTCCTGGCCCGCAGCACAAAGGCCCAAACAAAGTCCAAAGAAGAGGGGCAAGAGTCGCATGGTCAGTAAAGGAAATGATTGTGCGGAAACCGCTGGACATGGAGCTCTCGAACTTCGGCGTAGAGGACCTCGCGCAGGCTGTCCATGCCCTCCTTGGTCTTGGCGGAGAGGAAGAGAACGGGCCCCTCGTGGTCCACGAAGCGTTGGCGCAGGCCTTCGATGAGCATTTCGCGGTCCACCTCGCCATCCGGGTCGCGGAGCTGGTCAATTTTGTTGAAGACCAGCATGGTGCGTTGGGTGCCCGCTCCGATTTCAGCGAGGGTTTCCTCGACCACCCGCAGGTGGTCCTCAAATTGCGGGTGCGACACATCGACGACGTGCACCAGCAGGTCGCTTTCCCGCGTTTCGTCCAGCGTACTCTTGAAGCTCTCGACCAGTTGGTGGGGGAGCTTGCGGATGAAGCCCACCGTATCGCTCAGCAGGAAGGGGAGGTTGTGCACGACCACCTTGCGCACCGTGGTGTCGAGGGTGGCGAAGAGCTTGTCTTCCGCGAACACCTCCGACTTGGAAAGGCGGTTCATGAGGGTGGACTTGCCGGCGTTGGTGTAGCCCACCAGGGCCACGCGAACCAGGGCCCCACGGTTGCCGCGCTGGGTCGCCATTTGCCGGTCGATGGCTGCGAGGTCTTTCTTGAGCGCGCTGATGCGGTCGCGGATGATCCGGCGGTCCGTCTCGATTTCCTTCTCACCGGGGCCCTTCATGCCGATGCCGCCTTTCTGCTTCTGCAGGTGGGTCCACATTCGGGTCAGGCGCGGCAGCAGATACTGGTATTGGGCCAGCTCTACCTGTGTCTTGGCGTGGGCCGTCTGGGCGCGTTGGGCGAAGATGTCGAGGATGAGGTTGGCGCGGTCCAGCACCTTGGTCTCGGGAAGGGCCTCGCCCAGGTTGCGAAGCTGGGAAGGGCTCAGCTCATCGTCGAAGATGAGCAGGTCGATGTCGTTGTCTTCGATGAAGGCGGTGATCTCCTCCAGTTTGCCCTTGCCCACGAAGGTGCGGACATCCGGATGGTCCAGACTCTGGGTAAAGGAGCGGATGGCATCCGCATTGGCCGTGCGGGCCAGGAATTCAAGTTCGTCGAGGTACTCGGCGAGCAATTCCCGCGGCTGCTCCCGGGTAACCAAGCCGACGAGCACGGCGCGCTCCGGCTTGCCGTCTTTGCGAGCGAGGGGTTTCTCGAGCATTAATTCCGGAAGCTTTCGACGTAGCGGGCTACGGCTTGGATTTCGGCCTTGTTCAAGATGCCTTTCTGTCCGGGCATGGTTCCCTTTCCATAGGTGATCAGGGCGATGCGTTCCTCGAGGGACATGTTCGAGATGCTCAAGTCTGGCGATTTTGAAGCGCCCAATTTGCCGTCATCACCGTGGCACAACGAACATTTTCGGATGTACAGATTGCGGGCCTGCGCTTCCGAAACCTCGGCTACAGAGGGCCCGTTTTCGGGGGCAGCGTCATTCCCACAGCTCCACAGCAGAAAGGAGGTCACGAAAAGGAGCAGGGCGCTTTTGTTCACCACCAACCGTAGGCTTCGAATCCCGGACGGAAGGGCCAGGGAATGCTCGCGAGGATCATGATGAGGGACACCGTGAACCAAATGGCCTGGCGGCGGAATTTGGTGCGGTCATCGGTGGCGCGCTTGGACAGGCTGTGCCCGAGGGTGCCCAGCACCACTGCGATGAGCATGGTCACCATGTGTTCCAGCGAGAAGAATCGCATGACGGTGTTGCCCATGGCCTCGGCATTGCCCAACATGCTGCTCCAGCCTTTGCCGAAGTAAAGAACGAAGCCGAGGACCAATTGGAGGTGCAGGGAAATCATGGTGAACATGCCCCGTTTCTGATCACCGACTCCAAAAGATCGGCTCGAGGACATTCCGACAAACGCCTTGACGATGGAGAAAATCATCAGGCCGAGGACCACCCAGCGGAGGGTGCCATGGAGGTGTTGGATTCCGGTCAACATGCGACGAAGATACGGGGGTACATTGCGCCCATGCAGATGGACCTTCAAGGAAAACACGCCTTGGTGTGTGGAGCCTCCCAAGGCATTGGCCTCGCAGCGGCCCAGGAACTTGCTGCACTGGGCGCGCGTTGCACCCTGATGGCAAGGAATGGCGAGCGTCTTGCCGCGGCATTGAAAACACTTACGGGCGATGGCCATGGCCACATCGTGGCGGACTTCTCCCGACCAGATGAGGTGGCTTCCGCCGCTGAATCGGTGGCCCGATCCCAATCCGTGGACATCCTCATCAACAACACCGGAGGACCTCCGGGAGGACCGGCCCATGCAGCCGATGCCGACGCCTATCTCACGGCATTTTCCCAGCACCTGATTTGCAACCAGCGATTGGTTCAGGCCGTTCTTCCGGGCATGCGCGCTGCGGGAGGAGGGCGCATCGTCAATGTGATTTCCACCTCCGTCAAACAACCGCTCGATGGATTGGGTGTGTCCAATACCGTGCGGGGTGCGGTGGCCAATTGGGCCAAAACCCTCGCCAATGAATTGGGCCCCGATGGCATCACCGTGAACAACGTCCTGCCCGGTGCGACCCGGACGGCGCGACTCGACCAGATCGCCGAAAACAAGGCGGCCAAGACCGGGCAAACGCCCGAAGAAGTGTTGGCAGGAATGGCACAGGCCGTCCCGCTTCGCCGATTGGGAGAAGCGCACGAAATCGGAGCGGCCATTGCCTTCTTATGCAGCCCGGCAGCGGCGTACATCAGTGGCATCAATCTGCCCGTGGATGGCGGTCGCACCCGTTCATTGTGATTTCGGCCGAGTTCATCACCGTCCTGCGCTGATAAACTTCGTCCCGCTCAAATAGGGACTGAAACCGCTTGAGCCTACTTTCGCACCGCACGTCAATCGAAACGTCACCTTACTGTACCATGGAGCACCCCAGTGTCCAGGCGTTCATGGCTGAAGCCCAGCGCCGCAACCCCAACGAGCCCGAATTCCTGCAGGCCGTTGAAGAGGTCGCAGAGACCGTCATTCCTTTCATCGAGGAGAACCCGAAGTATCAAGGCCACGCCTTGCTCGAACGCATGATCGAGCCGGAGCGGACCATTTCATTCCGCGTTCCGTGGACGGACGATACAGGGGCCATTCAGGTCAATCGGGGGTACCGCGTGGAATTCAACTCCGCCATCGGCCCTTACAAGGGAGGCCTGCGCTTTCACCCCAGCGTGAACCTCAGCATCCTGAAGTTCCTCGGCTTCGAGCAGGTCTTCAAGAACAGCTTGACCACCTTGCCCATGGGCGGGGGAAAGGGCGGTTCGGATTTTGACCCCAAGGGCAAGAGCGACGCTGAAGTGATGCGCTTCTGCCAGAGCTTCATGACGGAGCTGTCCCGCCACATTGGACCCGATACGGACGTACCCGCAGGAGACATCGGTGTCGGCGGCCGCGAGATCGGCTACATGTTCGGCCAATACAAGCGCCTGCGCAACGAATTCACCGGTGTCCTGACCGGCAAGAAGCCCGCTTGGGGCGGGTCGCTCATTCGCCCGGAAGCCACGGGCTACGGGGCCACCTACTTCATGGCCGAAATGCTGGCGACAAAGGACGATGGCATCGATGGCAAGACCGTGGTCATCAGTGGTTCGGGTAACGTCGCCCTCCATGCCGCCGAGAAGTGCCTCCGCCTCGGAGGAAAGGTCATCGCCTTGAGCGACAGCAAGGGCAGCATCCACGACCCAGCCGGTCTCACCGAGGAAAAGCTGGCGTGGATCAAGGACCTGAAGGAGGTGCGCCGCGGCCGCATCAGTGAATACGCGGCGGAGTTTGACGGTGTGACCTTCCGCGAAGGTCAGGACCCGTGGGACCTCAAGTGCGACCTCGCCTTCCCGTGCGCTACGCAGAACGAGCTCGACGGAGCCGAAGCCGCCGCCCTCGTAGCCAATGGCTGCAAGGCTGTAGCGGAAGGCGCCAACATGCCTTGTACCCCAGAAGCCGTAGAGGCCTTCCACAAGGGCGGTGTGATGTTTGCCCCGGGTAAGGCGTCCAACGCAGGTGGCGTGGCCACTTCAGGTTTGGAGATGTCACAGAACAGCCTGCGCCTCTCGTGGACTTCGGAAGAAGTGGACGGTCGCCTACAGCGCATCATGAAGGACATCCATGCCCAGTGCGTGAAGTACGGAAGCAATGCGGACGGCAGCGTGGATTACGTC
The DNA here is from genome assembly GCA_030828175.1 of Flavobacteriales bacterium. Lineage (GTDB taxonomy): Bacteria > Bacteroidota > Bacteroidia > Flavobacteriales_D > Sanyastnellaceae > UBA8752. The sequence goes on along the minus strand of JAURDB010000004.1, from coordinate 36,500 downwards.
CGGGGCGCGAACATTGCAGGCTTTGTGAAAGTCGCAGACTCCATGATCGACCAGGGCGTGGTCTGAGGCCACTCCCACAAACAGGCCTGTGCTCTCTGACAGGCTGTCGGTAATGGACTACAATCCTTAGGATTACCGGTCTTACAGCCTTTCCCCAAAGACGGTTTTATGTTTGAAATGTCAACGGCACGCATTTAAGCCGTTGGTGCCACGAGGCAAGCGTGGCAGGCAAGCAATTTGGTTAAGTGAAGCGCTCTGGAAACGTCCGGAGCGCTTTCCATTTGTACCCATGGGAAAAAGAAAATGTACCCATGAATACGGGGTGTCAGAAGCCACCGACAAGCGGCTGGAATCTTGACTACATCCGGTTGGAGCACGGGTCTTACACCCGCTTCCAAAAGGTGGCCTTACGTTTGAAATGTCAACGGCACGCATTCAAGCCGTTGGTGCCACGAGGCAAGCGTGGCAGGCAAGCAATTTGGTTAAGTAAAGCGCCCTGGAAACGTCCGGGGCGCTTTTTTTGATGCCTTTTGACCGGGGGTCGTCAAGCGTCGGTGCACAGCTCCACGAGCACCTTGGCCGTATCGCCGGGGTGCAGAAAGGCGATGCGCTTTCCATCCGCACCTTCCTTCGGTCCGGTTACAATCCGATAACCGAGTCCTTCCAGGCGCTCCAATTCGGCTTCGAGGTCATCGACATGAAAGGCGATGTGATGCAATCCAGGTCCCCTGCGATCCAGGTGACGGGCGATGGCACTTTCTTCAGAGGTAGGGACCAAGAGTTCCACCTTGGCTTCGCCGGCTTGAAAAAATGAAGTCAAGACGGACTCCCCCAAAACCTCTTCGCGCTTGTAGGATGGACGGTCCAGCACCTCACCGAAAATCCGTTCGGCTTCCTCAAGGTTCTCCACGGCGATGCCGATGTGCTCCAACCTTTTCATGCGGTGATGATTGGCAGGCGTTCTGCAGCAAGACGCAGGGCGTGTTCTGCCACCTCATCGCTGTCCCAGCAATCCTCGATGTCGTCGCGGTCCATGACCTCTTCCATGATGCCGTCCTGGATCCGCCCGATGGACATGGCCTCGCTGTAGGGCGTGTGAGAGAAGGTGACCATCGAATAGAGAGGCGTCCAACGGTCCGGGAAACGATCCGTGAGCCGGCGCTCAATGCGCTTGCGAAGCAGGAAGCGGGCGTCGCCCGTACTGTCGCGCATTTCGATGAAGTTGCGCAAGGCAAGGTCGCCAATGGCATCTCCATTGGGCTTGCGGTCGCGGCTGAAATCCGACATCAATCGGGCCCATTGATCGCCGCTCGGGCGTCCATCGAATCGATCGAGCATGTCGGCAAGGACCCTGACGTCCTCAAATCCGCTGTTCATCCCTTGTCCGTAGAATGGAACGATGGCATGGGCCGCATCGCCGAGGAGCACCACGCGGTCCCCATGGTTCCATGGATTGCAGCGGGTCATGACCAACGAACTCGTGGGATTCTGGTCCCATTCCGCGTCGAAATCAGGCAGAAACGGCAGGACATCCGGGAAATGACGCTCGAAGTAGTTCCGCGCCGATCCTGCGTCGGGAATGCCGGCGAAGCTGTCATCTCCCTCGTAGGGGGCAAACAAGGTGCAGGTGAAGGTCCGGTCGGGATTCGGCAGGGCCATCAGCATGAAATGGCCGCGGGGCCATATGTGCAAGGCTTCCGGGTCGATCGCGAAACCACCGTTTTCCGCAGGCGGCATGGCCACTTCCTTGTAACCGTGTTCCAGATAAGACTGGCTGAAATCAAACCGGTCGGTCCGCGTCATGCGCGTGCGCACCGCACTGAACGCACCGTCGGTTCCGAACACCCGGTCATGCAGGCATGTTTGCCCATCTGCAAACGTCAATTTGACCTCATTCGCCCCGGCCTCGAAGTCTTCGAGGCGATGGGCAAACTTCACTTCGACCCGTCCAGTGGCTTCCGCTTCTTCGAGCAGAATGCGATTCAGGGGCCCACGCGCCACAGAATAGATGCACTCGTCGTTTCCAAACCTGCCCTTTCCCGGTAGGCCATAGGGCTGATACGTAAGGGTGCCTTGATGGTCGTGCATGCAGCGGGCCTTCACAGGCATGGCAATCCGCTGAACGGCTTCCATGGCGCCCGCCATTTCAAGCGCCCGCCACCCCCGCTCGCTCAAAGCGAGGTTGATGGACCTTCCTGCGGCATCGCCCACTATTCTCGGGTCGGGCCGCCGTTCGTAAACCGTGATCCGATGACCGCGGTTGGCGAGTACCAGCGCGAGAAGGCTGCCGACAAGGCCGGCACCGACAATGGCGAGGTGTGAATCGCCGTCCTGCTTCATGCGTTGAGGGCCTGGTCGAGGTCGGCTATGAGGTCCTCCGGGTCTTCAATCCCGCAGCTCAGTCGAATCAGGCTGTCGTTGATGCCCAGCATCGCTCTTTGTTCGGCAGGCACCGAGGCGTGTGTCATGAGGGCCGGATGTTCAATGAGACTCTCTACTCCACCGAGTGATTCGGCGAGCGCAAAAATCCGGGTGGATTCACACACTTTCCTGGATGCGGCCAGGCTGTCGTCAGACAGGGTAAAGCTGATCATGCCACCGAAATCCTGCATTTGACGGGCGGCTACCTCATGGTTCGGGAAACCCTCGAATCCAGGCCAGTACACCTTGTCCACTTTGGGGTGCTCTGCAAGCCATTGGGCGATCGCTTTCCCGTTCAGGCAGTGCTGGCGAACGCGGATGCCGAGCGTTTTGATGCCCCTCAAAACGAGGAAGCAGTCCATGGGCCCGGGGATGGCACCCACGTTGTTCTGCAGGGTCCTCAACTCTGCGTCTATGCTTGCGTCTTTTGTCATCAGCGCGCCCATCACTACATCGGAGTGACCCCCGAGGTATTTGGTCACACTGTGCATGACGATGTCAGCACCTTCTGTCAACGGGTTTTGCAGGGCCGGCGTGGCAAAGGTGTTGTCGACCCCCAATCGGGCAGGATGTCCTTCGAGCAAAGCCGCAACTGCTGCGATATCGGTGACACGAAGCAGGGGGTTGGTCGGCGTTTCCAGCCAGACGAGGCGTGTCTTTTCGTTCAAGGCGTCGGCCACGCGCGCTGTATCCTGCGTGTCCACGAAATGGAAGCGGATGCCAAGGGGCTCGTAGTGCGTGGTGAAAAGGCGGCGGGTACCTCCATACAGATCGTCTCCAGCGATGACTTCATCACCGGGCCTCAGCGTCATCAGCACAGCGTCGATGGCGGCGAGCCCACTCGAGAAGGCCAATCCATGGGTTCCCCGTTCCAGCGCTGCGAAAGCAGCTTCGAGCGCATCCCGGGTCGGGTTGGATGAGCGGCTGTATTCATAGCCCTTGTGCTGGCCAATGCCGTCCTGCACATATGTGGACGTGAGATACACAGGGGTCATGATGGCGCCGGTGCTCGGATCGGGCTCAACTCCTGAATGAACGGCCAAGGTGCTGAAACCCGCGGCCTGCTTTTCGCTTGACATGCTGTAAAGGTCGGAACTCGGGGCCTATGAACCGCGCCGGGTCCGCCGCATCCATCCCGGAATGATCAAAACCCCCAGCAGAAGGTAGATGAAATGTGTGGCCATCCGCCAAATCACCATCGTTACGGCAGGTGCTATGAGCGAGGAAGAAAGTGAGAACCACGGCGAAAAAAACACCCCCAACAACCACTCAGCCACCCCGCTTGAGCCTGGAGTGGGACTGATCAATAAATAGACCCACATGATCATCTGCCGCGCCACCATCGCGAGTGGATCCAGTTCCGAAAGAGGGGCCACCACCATGGCCATGACGGCGACCAGGGTGAGAAACCGCGCCACCCAACTCATGAGGGTGGCTGCCGAGGCACCCCACCACATCGAAGAAGGCAGGGATTTCAATTCGGTGGAACTTTGTTGCAGATCATTTGCAAAACCCACCATGGAATCCCTCCATCGGGCCAACCAACGCCTCCTGGAGACCCAGAACACGACATGGCGGGTGGTAAGGGGTGAGATGAAAAGCCCAAAGGCGATCAGTCCTGATAGCAACAAGAGCAGTCCCCAGCTGGTCCACAAAACACCCCAGCCCAGCAGGTTGTCGAGATCCTCAGGGGCCGCGGCAGGTCCGAGCAAAAACAGCAGCAGGGGCACCGCCAAGACGTACAGCAACTCATCGAGCAAGGCGGTGGAGAAAACAAGGGCAGTGCTTCTTCCCGCTGACATCCCCTGTCTGTGCAACCCCCATATGGCGACGGCTCCTCCTCCCACGATGCCGGGGGTAATGGCCGATGCGAATTCCCAGAGGACCGTGGTTTCGATGGCCTGGCGCCATGTCAGGCTGTGGTGAGAGAGGAAACGAAGCCGAAGGACATATCCCAGGTCCCGGGCCAAAACCAGGCCAATCAAAGCAGCCATGGCCCAGGGCCAGCCGTCAATGGTAACCGATCCGTGGACCACATGCCAACCTCCGTTTTCGCGAACCGTACGAATCAGCAGCACCCCGACCACGGACAAGCCAATGGCCAAGGGCAATGCGGCACGCAGCAATTTCGGGGGGCGGTCTCCGGTCATGCCCAGACCTCCGTGCCCTCCGTGCAGTTCCTGCACATTTCGATGCCGCTGCGGTCTGAAAAAACGGCCGAGCGGAATCGCTGATAGTCGTCCCCCCTCCAGATTTCCCGGAAAGAAGCACCATCCTGCGCTTGCCCCATGGCATGCTGAGCGTCCTTGTCGAAGCAACAGGGGACCACCTTGCCATCCCAGGTCATGACAGCGCCTTGCCACATGCGCCAGCACCGGTCGTGCAGGGGATTGCGCAGGGTCCAGCGACCAGAGGGGTCCCGGTCATATCGACGCAATCTTGGGTCAGACGTCAGCAAGGGGTGATCGTCGTGCGGATTTTCCAGCTGTGCCGTTTTGACGACGAACTCATCCACGCCCCATTGTTTTGCCATGGACCTCATGAGGGGCAATTGGTGTTCGTTTGTACCTACCACCAGAAACTGCCAGACCACATGCGGGTGCCGGGCGCCGGAGCGGCCTCTGGCCTCCAGGATGCGCCGTGTGCCTTCCAGTACTTTTTTGAGTTTTCCGCCTACTCGGTAGGATGAATACGCTTCCTGGTCAGCCCCATCGATGGAGATGATGAGACGATCGATGCCGCTCTCCACGATGTGCTCGGCGCGCTCGGCAGTGATGAAGTGGGCATTGGTGGAAGTACTGACATACAGCCCTTCGCGCTTGCCGATCTGGACAAGCTCGTCCATACCGCGGTGCAGGTAGGGTTCACCTTGGAAATACAGATTGAGATAGACGAGGTCGCGTGCCATCCCTTGCGGTCCGGTGAGCAAAGCACGAAGCTGGTCGGGATCGAGCATTCCTGTTGGCCGCGTAAAAGAGCGAAGACCACTCGGGCATTCGGGGCACCGCAGATTGCAGGAAGTGGTCGGCTCCACACTGAGACTCATGGGCCATGCTTGAAGCGGCGGAAGGGGCATTCGCCCCTCGGAAACCCGGCCGGCTTGGATTCGGGCTTGCCGGAATGAAGAGGCCAGTCGAAGGGCGTTGGACAACCGCCTGACGTTCAGCGGAGCCAACCTCCTTCTTCGATCACCCAGAATGGACCAGCGACGGGAAAGCGTGGATCTTCCTTTGATGGCGGCGGTTTCTGGAGACAAGGGAGCAGTCACAACGGCAAGTTACCAAGGCGTGCCCGGAAGAGAGAAGAACGGGCACAGAGGGCATTAAATTCGCCTTGTGATCCTCATCGACGACACCCTCCTCTCGACCGAGCTGTTCGACAGGAAATTCTGTTGTGACCTCAAGGCCTGCAAAGGGGCGTGTTGTGTGGAAGGTGAAAGCGGGGCACCGCTGACGCCCGAAGAGCTAGGTGAAGTCGAACGCGCCTTTCCCGTCATTCGCGACCGTTTGAAGCCGGACAGCCTAGCGGTCATCGAACGCGAAGGCCTGCATGTCGTGGACGCAGATGGCGACCATGTGACACCCATCGTGGAGGGCAAGGAATGCGTCTACGCCACCTTTGATGCAGATGGCACGGCCAAATGCGCCTTTGAGCAGGCACACCTGGAAGGCAAATTGGCTTGGCGCAAGCCCATCAGCTGCCACCTCTATCCGATTCGCTTGACCCAACTGAAGGACCTCGTGGCGGTGAACTACCACCGATGGCCCATTTGTGACTCCGCAGTGAAGTGTGGGGCAGGCTTGGACCTCAGCGTCTTGCAATTCTGCCGCTCTTCGCTGGAGCGGAGGTTCGGTGAAGCTTGGTTTCAGGAAGCTTCTTTGGCGGAGAAGGAATGGAGGAAGGCCATGCAGGAGCGCGAAGCGGGGAAGGCCAAAGGCGAAACAGGCGAAAACCCTTGATGACGGCCTCCAAGTTCCACTGGTCATTGAGCGTTGCATGGCTCTTGTGCTGGTTGCCCTTGATGGCACGCACGCAACCACAGCTGCAGTTGCTGAGGGCTGCGGCTACAGCCGCCGATGAGGTTGTGGTGGGGTCGGACATGGATCATGTGGTACTCCTGAGTCATTCCGGGGAAGCGGGCGAGAACTGGATGGGGGCGGAGACCCGCATGGCGCGCATCACCTCGGCTCCCTGGAAGGTGAAAATGCCCGAGGTTTGGGGACATGTCCCCCAACGCCGTGAAATCTGGGCGGCAGCGGGGGAGATTCTCCACCTCGACATCGACCCTGCGGAAGACATGGCGGTCATGACGGGTCTGGCAGAGGGAAAGGGCCGAATTTGGCTGAGTGCCCGCCGACGGGGAGCTCCGGACTCTTGGCGCCAGCCTTGGCCGGTTCCGGCGCTTCTGGACTTTGCTGGGACGTGTGCGTTTGCGGTATTCGATGATCACCCAGACAGGGAAGGAGACTTGCTGGTAGCGCTGAGGCCTGCCATGCAGCGTGGTGCCGAGACCCTCGTTTTGGCGGGAGGCCAATGGAAAGGAGGATTTGACATCGCACGCATCCCGAGAAGGGGCGGGTATGGCCAAGTATGGCTCCTCGATGAGATCAACAGCGCAGCCGATGAGATGGCCTTGGTTCCAGGACCGGATGGGGGCGGATGGCTGAGCACGGAGCGGTTGCGCGGTAAGGGGGGCATCGATCCCTGGTGGTGCCCTTTGATACCTTCGGGTATCAACCTGACTTCGGATTCTTTGGACGCCTTGTTGAAGGGCCATACCCTCGAGGTTTTCTGTGGAATGCAGCCTGTTTTGGGCTTGCGTTGGAAAGCCACGGCAGAGGGCAGGGCGGTGGCGGATTTGTCGTCCGACGAGAAGGGGCTTGTGTCGTTGGACATGCTCAAAGCGGGCCGCCGCTACATTTTCGAGTTGGAAGGCGCGCCGCCAGAAGATTGTTTGCAGGCTACGGCTGTCTGGCGAGACCCCACGGGTGCCGTGATCCGACGTTGGAGCCTGGACGGAAGGACATGGCGCCTGTCTTTTTTGACCGCCCTTCCGCTTGGAGGATGGAGAACGGCAACCGAGGACCTTTCCAAACTGCCCGAACCCCAATTCAGTGGCCCAAAAAGCCGATGGAATCACCCGGATTGGGTCGTGTTCCACAGGGTGGGCAAGCTGTCATTGACTCCCAGGGACCAGACCCAATTGCGGGCCTTGGCGCAACATTTGAAATCGAGACCGGAAGATGTGGTTCACATTGTGGGACATGCCAGTCCAGATGGCAATCCCCAGGCCAATGTGAGGTTGGCTGCAGAGCGGGCGCGGCACGTGGCGGCACAATTGGAATTTGCTGGACTTCCATCGGCCCAGATTCGATTCGAAGGAATGGGAGACGAGCTGCCCCTCAAGGAATGTCCACCTGGGGTGTCCTGTCCGCAAGGGGAACTGGAGAGAAGCCGCAGGACGGAGTTGCACATCCGCATCGCGAACGCTGCCATTGGCACTTCCATGCAGTAATTTCGCCCCATGCGCATTGAAGTCGTGCGGGCGAAACTGCACCGGATTACGGTGACCGAGGCGGACCTGAACTATATCGGGAGCATTACGCTGGATGCCGAGCTCATTGAAGCCGCTGACCTTGTTGTTGGAGAGAAGGTTCAGATTGTCAACTGCAACAATGGAGAGCGGTTGGAAACCTATGTAATCGAGGGAAGCCGGGGTTCCGGTCAGGTATGTCTCAATGGTCCTGCAGCCAGGAGGTGCCAGCCCGGTGACATCATCATCGTCATTGCATACGGCAGCTTGGAGTTGGAAGAAGCCCGCGGATTCAAGCCCAACCTGGTTTTTCCGGATACCGCCACAAACCGATTGGTACCGTGAAAGGAAAAGGAGCCCAGATCTTGAAGTACGTCCTGATGCTCGGATTCGGGGTGCTGCTCTTCAGCTTGGCCATGGGGGCTGTGGATGACCCCGGGGCGCTGTGGAGCGATATGAAGAGCGCCAGTGGGCTTCACATTGCCTTGAGTTTCGTCATGGGATACCTGGCCATTGTGAGTCGGGGCATGCGCTGGCTCATTCTTTTGGAACCGCTGGGACACCATCCCCGCATGGGAAACAGCATACATGCTGTGGCTTTCAGTTATTTCTCCAATACGTTCGTGCCCCGAAGTGGGGAGTTGGCCCGGTGCGGGGCACTGAACCAAACCGATGGTGTTCCGGTGGACGAACTCTTCGGTACCGTGATCTCCGAGCGCGTGGTGGATTTCGCTCTGCTGTTCCTGCTGACCGGCGTTGCGCTGGTTTCCAACATGGATTCCTTCTTGGCTTTTAGTTCATCCTTCGACCTGCCGGGAGGAGGCCCGATTCCCTGGTTGGTGGGCGGCGCGGTGATCTTCATCGGCGGCGCCGTCCTGGCATGGAACAAAAGGGAGCAGCTGTCCAAAATCCCATTCCTGGCAAAGGTTTTCGGCTTCCTGGAAGGCATTGGCAGAGGACTCGTAAGCGTTCGCCACATGAAGCGGAAATGGGCTTTTCTGGGGCATACAGCTTTCATTTGGACCATGTATTTCCTGATGACCTACGTGATTTTCATGGGCATTGACGCGTTGCAGGGCATCACGGCCGCTCAGTCTCTCTTCGTGATGATGGCGGGTGGCTTTGGCATGGTATTGCCCTCCCCGGGCGGTATTGGGAGCTATCAATTGGCCGTACAATACGCTTTGGTCTCCCTCGGATATGGGGAAATTCTGGGCTTGGCTACCGCCAACGTCGTGTGGGCTACACAGACCGCCATGATCATCGGCATGGGGGGCATCGGCTATCTTTTTCTGTTGGCCGCAGGGTTCAAAAAGGGCCGGGACCAAACTCCCCAACCCGAAGCCAGCTGAGCATGGACCGTTCCGTTCCAAACCACCAGCGTATCCATGTATTGGAAGACCTGCGGGCTTTGCGGAATTCATGGCGCTCCGAAGGCCTCAAAGTCGTTTTTACCAATGGTGTATTCGATCTGCTGCACCGCGGACACGTTACTTATTTGGAACAAGCGGCGGCCCTGGGCGATGCATTGGTCGTCGGGGTCAATGATGACGCCGGGGTTCGAAGACTCGGCAAGGGCGAAGACCGCCCCATTGTTCCAGAGGAGGACCGGGCCATGGTGATCGCCGCGTTGCGTTCTGTAGATGCGGTCGTCCTGTTCGGGGAGGATACGCCACTCAACCTCGTTTTGGCCTTGGAACCGGATGTCCTTGTCAAAGGAGGGGATTACGATGCCGATTCAACGGACCCCGCAGATCCCCGCTTCATTGTGGGCAGTACGGAAGTCAAGGCAATGGGAGGTACCGTAGCCACCATCGGTCTGGTGCCCGGTCGAAGCACCACCGCCATAGCGGGCAAGTTGAAGGGCTGACACCGCATGAAAAAGGGGGCCGAAGCCCCCTTTTCCGATGGATTTCGAATCGGTTCAGATGGTTTCCTCCTCGAGGAACTTCGTGGTGAAGTCCCCACTGCGGAAGCGCTCGTTGCGCATGAGCTTCTGGTGGAATGGGATGGTGGTCTTCACCCCTTCGATGATGTACTCATCGAGGGCACGCTGCATTTTGGTGATGGCCTCTTCACGGGTCTGCGCGACCACGATGAGCTTGGCGACCATGCTGTCGTAATGTGGCGGGATGCGGTAGCCGGCATAGACGTGGGTGTCGATGCGGATGCCGTGGCCTCCCGGTCCGTGATAGTCGGTTACGGTGCCGGGGCTCGGGGCAAAATTTCGGTCGGGGTCTTCCGCATTGATGCGGCACTGAATGGCGTGCATCTTCGGGTAGTAGTTCCGGCCTGAGATCGGATCGCCGTGGGCAAGTTTGATCTGCTCCTTGATCAAGTCGTAATCCACAACCTCCTCGGTGATGGTGTGCTCGACCTGGATCCGCGTGTTCATCTCCATGAAGTAGAAGTTCCGGTCGGCGTCGACCAGGAATTCCACGGTTCCCACGCCTTCGTACTTCACAGCCTCACCTGCTGCGATGGCCGCCTGGCCCATTTTCTCGCGCAGGTCATCCGTCATGAAGGGGGACGGTGTTTCCTCCACCAGCTTCTGGTGGCGACGCTGGATGGAGCAATCGCGCTCGGACAGGTGGCAGCATTTTCCGTTGCGGTCTCCGGCAATCTGGATCTCGATGTGACGGGGTTCCGTCACGAATTTCTCCATGTACATGCCGTCGTTTCCAAATGCGGCCCCCGCTTCCCGACGCGTGGTGTCCCACGCTTCGGCGGTGTCCTCATCGTTGTGACAGACCCGCATTCCCCGTCCACCGCCACCTGCAGTGGCCTTCAGCATCACGGGGTAGCCGATTTCCTTGGCACAGGTGAGCGCCTCTTCCAGGCTGTCGAGGATGCCCTCACTTCCGGGAATCGTGGGCACGCCGGCCGCCTTCATGGTGGACTTGGCCGAGGCCTTGTCACCCATGGCTTCGATCATTTCGGGAGAGGCGCCGATGAACTTGATGTTGTTTTCACCGCAAACCCTCGAGAACTGCGCGTTTTCTGACAGGAAACCGTATCCCGGATGGATGGCGTCAGCGTTGGTGATCTCCGCCGCCGCGATGATGTTGGGAATGTTGAGGTAGCTCTGGGCGCTTTGCGCCGGACCAATGCAAACGGCCTCGTCCGCGAAGCGCACGTGCAGGCTCTCCGCATCCGCCGTGGAATACACCGCCACGGTCTTGATGCCCATTTCCTTGCAGGTTCGGATGACGCGCAGGGCAATCTCGCCGCGGTTGGCGATCAGGATTTTCTTGAACATGTCGTGAATCGGTGGGTTCGGTGTGACAACATCAAGCGGGCTCCACGAGGAAGAGGGGCTGGTCGTATTCGACCGGGCTGTTGTCGTCCACGAGGATCTTCACGATGCGCCCCGAAACCTCACTTTCAATCTCATTGAAGAGCTTCATCGCTTCGATGGTGCAAACCGTATCACCGGTCTTCACCGCTGATCCGACTTCCACAAAGTTGTCCTTGTCAGGGGAGGGCTTCCGGTAGAAGGTCCCGATCATGGGACTCTTGATGGTGAGGAGATTGGCATCTGCTGCGGGTGCAGGCTCTGCCGCTGCGGGCGCCGCTGCAGGCGCTGCTGCTGCGGGTGCTGCCACGGGCGCCGACATCTGCACGGGCATGGGCATGCCGGCAGGCATCGCTACATGGACCGCCTGCGGAGCTTCCGACGCAATGTTCTTGCCCCGCTTGTTGCCAATGCCGGGACTCTTGATGGTAATCTTGAAATCCTTGCGTTCAATTTCTACTTCGTTGACGCCGGACTTGGCTACGAACTTGATCAGGTCTTGTATTTCTTCCTGGGTCATGGCCTGGTTGGTTTTGAGGACCGGTTAAATCCAGATGGACAAAGTAACCGGAAAATGGGCGTTCTGCCGCCAGTTGGGATGTTTCATTGGGCTTTTGGGGTCGGCTCCATGGCCCATTTGAGCCAGATGCTGCCCCAGGTGAAACCGCCACCAAAGCTGCTCAGTATGAGGTTTTCGCCCGGTGTCAGCCGTTCCGCCCACTCCCAAAGACAGAGTGGTATGGTGGCTGCGGTGGTGTTTCCGTATTTCTCGATGTTGATCATCACTTTTTCGCGTCCCAACCCCATTCGGTTGGCTGTGGCGTCGATGATGCGCAGGTTGGCCTGGTGCGGAACGAGCCAAGAGACATCGTCAGCAGTCAATCCATTGCGATCCATGATCTCATAGCTCACGTCGGCCATGGAGGTGACAGCGGCCTTGAAAACAGGTTTCCCGTCTTGCTCGATGTAGTGCAATCCGGCGGCAACCGTTTCCGCGGACGAGGGGTTCAAAGAACCGCCGCCTTGCATGCGCAGGTACTCTCCGCCCGACCCATCGCTTCTTAAAATGGCGTCCTGAATGCCGTTTTCTCCCGTTGGGTCAGCCTCAAGCAATACCCCGGCTGCGGCATCCCCGAAGAGGACGCAAGTGGTGCGGTCGGTGTAATCCACGATGCTGCTCATTTTATCGGATCCTACGACGATCACCCGTTTGTGTGATCCCGTGGAAATGAACTGGCCCCCGGTTCGGAGGGCAAAGAGGAATCCGCTGCATGCGGCGCTCAGGTCAAAGCCCCAAGCGTTGTTTGCACCGGCTTTGTGGCAGGCCAGCTGCGCAGTGGATGGAAAAAACATGTCAGGGGTGACGGTCGCCACGATCACCAGGTCGATGGTGTCAGGTTCGATGCCGCGTTGGATACAAAGACCTTTGATGACCTCGGCCACCATGTCAGAGGTGGCCTTGGTCGGATCCTTGAGAATGCGCCTTTCCGAGATACCTGTTCGGGTTCGGATCCACTCATCGTTGGTGTCGACCATCTTTTCGAGGTCGGCGTTGGTCAGCTTGTCTTCGGGCAACCATCCCTTTACGGCGGTGATGGCGGCGGATTGGAGTGAGCTCATCCTTTGGATTATTGTCCCTTCTTGGTTGGGGTGCGGGCGAAATTAGATTGCCTCTGCCCCGTTGACGGGCGTCTCTTTGTGCAAGCGGTCACGATAGGATGTGGAAAAACCCGCATCAGCCCTAAGCCGTGCGGGTTTCCAAAGAATCGTAACCGAGGGGAAATTAGGCTTCAGCGCCCTCTTTCTCTACCACCACACGGCCCTTGTAATAGAGCTTGCCCTCATACCAGTGGGCGCGGTGGAACATGTGGGCCTGTCCAGTGGTGGAGCAGGTTGCTACGTTCGGCGTCTCTGCCTTGTAGTGCGTCCTGCGCTTGCGGGAGCGCGTCTTGCTCTGGCGTCGCTTGGGATGTGCCATGGTTGTATGGTTGTTCCTCGGCGCTTGCGCGCTTCGGGGTCAATGTTTCTATGTCAATTCACTCCTCGCTCTCTTCCTCGTTTTCCGAATCCTCGTCCGATGAAAGGCCTTTCAATGCCGCCCATCTCGGGTCTGTTTCCGGTTGCACTTCATCCGGAGCGTAGTCCACGCTTCCTGTGAGCCACTGCATCACGCGGGGATCACAATCCTCCTCTTGCGAATGGACCCGTCTCAAGGGCAAGCCCAGAACGGTGGATTCATAGAGGAATTCCCGGACATCCAAGAGGTGCTCCGCAGGCCCAAGGACGAGGATGTCGTCATCGGTCTTGTGGGTGCGATCCCCAAATTTCACCACGTAACGTGCGCGGTGATCAATCGACAGCGAGAGCGGCGCATTGCATCGGTCACAGACCGATTTCACCGTACCCGCAATGTGGATGTCGAAGTGCATCATTCCTTCGAAACGATCCAACTCGGTGGAGGCCAAAACGTCAGCATCCACAAAGCCAGAAGGCTCGAAATCTGAAAAGAACGCCCCATCCAGCTCGAAGACGAAGGCGTGCCTCCCAATGCCCAATCCCGTGTAGGGAATTTCGAATTCGGACGTTGCGCGCATGCGTCACCCCAGCTTTGAGGGGGGGCAAAGGTACGGTTTTCGGTGCAATCCCCGACCGGCTTTGAGCAGGCTTAGAATCTATCGCGTTCCCATTGCTTGGGAGAGGTGATTTCAAGGGGGTTCGCGGTCATATCACGGTGGGCTTTTCGCTGCTGCCGAATGTCCAATGCCATCCAACATGCGGCCCGAAGGCTTCTGCCATCCGCCAATCCTTGTCCTGCAATATCAAATGCGGTTCCATGATCCGGGCTCGTGCGGACGATGGGCAAGCCCGCGGTGAAATTGACCCCTTGCCCAAAGGAGAGACTCTTGAACGGCACAAGGCCTTGGTCGTGGTACATGGCGAGCACACCATCGAAGTGCTTGAAGTCTCCACTGCCGAAGAACCCATCGGCACCGAAGGGGCCGTTCACCTTCATGCCTTGTTCCTGCATGGCGCGAACGGCGGGAAGAATGACGGTTTTTTCCTCTTCGCCGATGAGGCCATTGTCTCCGGCATGCGGGTTGAGCCCGAGCACCGCAATGCGTGGGGTGGCAATGCCGAAGTCCCTGGACAGGCTTTCGTTCAGCAGGGTGCCGTACTTCACGATGCGGTCCTTGGAAAGGTGGGACGCTACATCTTTGAGTGCTACATGACCGGTTACCACGCCTACCCTCAGGGCGTCCGAGGCCAGGATCATGAGCACATCCTTCATGCCGGCTTTGTCAGCCAGATACTCCGTGTGTCCTGGAAACTTGAATTGACTGCTCTGGATGGTGTCCTTGTTGATGGGTGCAGTAACCAGCACGTCCACCTTTGTCGCCGCCAGGTCCTCGACCGCCTTTTCGAGGCTGCGTCTGGCGAATTCACCCGCGTCCGGGTGGGGTTGACCCCAATCGGGATCAGCAAGAGATGATGCGACATCCACGCAGTTGAGCGCGCCCGGCCTGGCCTCGGCAGCGTCTTCCAATCTTTGGATTTCGACCTCAACCTCGAATTGAGATGCCTGTTTGCGGAGGGCTTCGGCATTGCCGTAGACCACGGGCAAAACATCTTCGAACATCCGGGAATCAGAGAATGCCTTCAAGATGCATTCCGATCCGATGCCGTGGGGATCTCCCCACGTGATGCCAATGCGCGCGGGTGTACTCTTAGCCATTCTTGCGAAGGTAGCGCCGCAGCCGACTGTTTGGGGTGGACAAAGTCCCCAGGTTCCGGCGGAATTTTTGCACTTCTCATCAGTTTCGTGGTTTCATAGGGGATTACCTTTCGATGTCCATGCGATTCGCTCTCCCCTTCCTGTTCTTCGGCCTTGTTTGGGCCATGGAAGCGGATGCCACGCACAACCGTGCGGGAGAAATCACCTATCGGCACCTTTCGGGATCGACTTATGAAGTGACCATCACGACCTATACGCGTGCCAGTGTTGTCGCCGATCGCCCCACGCTGGGCATCCTGTGGGGAGACGAAGGAACGGAAGGAGCGATCGACAGCCTGCCCCGTATCAACGGTCCTTTGGACCCTGCCGGAACCCACATAGGGGAAATCATCGAGGGTGACATTCGGTTGAACTTGTACAAGGGAGTGCACACCTATCCCGGTCCGGGCATCTACAACATCGTGGTGGAAGACCCCAACCGCAACGCCGATATCGAGAACATTCCCGGTTCCGTGGATGTGCCTTTCTGTATCACCAGCTTGCTGATCATCGACGCCCAGGCCGGCCACAACAACAGTCCCATCCTGCTCGCGCCTGCCGTGGAGAACGCCTGCATCAACCAGCGATGGGAACACAATCCCGGAGCCTTTGACCCCGATGGGGATTCTCTCACCTTCGACCTGATTGCCTGCGCTGGTTTTGAATGCTTGCCCATTCAGGGGTTTGTCCAACCCAACGAAGTGGATGGTGCCGGTGGAGAATTCTATGTGGAGCCCACGACCGGCACCGTGGTATGGGACGCACCCGGGATGGTCGGTGAGTTCAACATGGCGCTTCGCATTCGCGAATGGAGGTGGGTTGCGGGCCAATGGGTCATGGTGGGCGAAGTGATTCGGGACATGCAGATCTCGGTTCAGAGTTGTCCCAATCAACCCCCGGTCGTTTCCGTTCCCGCGGATACGTGCATCCTTCAGGGAAGCAGTTTGACCTTCCAGGTTTCCGCATCGGATCCAGATGGTGATGACGTGACAGTGACGGTAGTCGGCGGACCCATAGATGTGCTCGACCCGGCGGCTGCGTTTTCATGGAATCCCTTTTTGGACGTGGGGAACTTCAGCTGGGTGCCTGGATGTGATGCGGTCAGGGAGACACCCTATCAACTGGTTTTCAAGGCTACGGATTCCTATGCCGTTCCCTTGAGCGACGTAGCTACGATGAACGTCAAGGTCATTGCCCGTCCGTTGACCGCGACCACGGCCGTGCCCATCGGAAACGCAGTGGAAGTGGACTGGCCCATTCACCCTTGTACCAGCAGTTACAGTGAGGCTTTGCAGGCAGTCGGAGGGTATGAAGTCCATCGAAGGATCGGATCGGGGAGTCCTGATCTCTCCTTCTGCTCGGTAGGCATGCCCCCCGATGCCGGATACACCTTGATGGGTTTTGTTGAAGGACTCGGGAACAACGCTTTTCTGGATGTTTCAACGCTGAGTTATGGTGCGCGGTATTGTTATCGCATCGTAGCGGTCATGCCCAATGGGGCGCGCAGCCGCGTGGGGCCGGAGGCCTGTGCAGAAATCAAGAAGGAGATTCCGGTCATGACAGGGGCGTCCGTCGAAGTCCCAGATATCGAAGAAGGTTGGGTGGAAGTGAGGTGGTCGCCCCCCACGGATGCGGACACACTGGAGGCGTTTCCCGGCCCGTATCGTTACACCATCGAAGCCCGGCCGGATGCGGATTCGGGATGGGAATCAATCGGAGAAACGCTGCCCACAACCTCCTTGGGAGCGTCGGACACCCTCTTGCTTCACGAGCAGATCAACAGCCAGGACCCCATCTGGAGCTATCGCGTAACGGCATGGAGCGGCGAGGACATCATCGGTACGAGCGTTTCGGCTCCCGTTCCCGAGTTGGTCGCAAGCCCGGGGGACAACCAGGTTGTCTTGGACGTTCCACCGGGACGGCCATGGGGAGATACGGCCTATGTGTTTCACCGGGTGCTTGACAACGGTACATTGGAGTTGCTGGACACAGTCTACGTACCCCAATGGGCAGATACCGGGTTGGTCAATGGGATTGAGTCCTGCTATCGGGTGCGCACACTCGGCACATACGGAGCCACGGGCATTCTGGACCCCATCGAGAATTGGAGTGCGATTCGCTGTGCCACCCCTTACGACCTCGACCCCCCCTGTCCGCCGGAATTCACGGTGGACCCCGACTGTCCGGAGGAAAAAGTGACGCTGAAGTGGGATGAGCTGGATTGTGCGGACGACGTCATGGGCTACCGCATTTATCGCAGCGACAGCCTGGACGCTCCGCTGGAATTTTGGCTGGAATTGGAGGGGTCGGCCACGACGCAAGCGGTATTGACTGCAGAATCATTGGGTGGGACCATTGCAGGATGCTGGTCTGTCACGGCCCTCGACAGCCTCATGCCGGGACCGGATGGGACCCTTCGTCGCAATGAGAGCGCCATGGGCGATACGGTGTGCACGGACAACTGCCCTTTTTATTTCTTGCCCAATGTGTTCACGCCGAACCTCGATGGTGACAATGATCTGTTCCGTCCCTTCCCATGGAAGTTTGTGGACAGCGTGGATTTTCGGGTGTTCAACCGTTGGGGGGAGGAAGTCTGGAGGACGTCCGATCCCAACCTCGGATGGGATGGGAGCCACCTTGCCGCAGGAGGATCCTGCCCAGACGGAGTGTATCACTACACCTGCACGGCATACACCCGCCGGTTGGAGGGCATTGTACCGGAGCGTTTTTCGGGCAGCATACAGATGTTGGGAGGGTTGTCGCCCGGTGGGGAATGAATCATCAGCACATGTTCACAGGAATCGTTGAATCCATGGGCCGCATCCGGGCCATCCAAGACGAGGGTACCAACCGTCATTTCACGTTGGAGGCAGAATTGGCTCCTGCCTTGAAGGTGGACCAGAGCGTCGCGCACGATGGTGTCTGCCTGACCGTGGTGGCTGTGGAGGGCAAACAGTACACGGTCACGGCTGTGGAAGAGACTTTGTCCCGGACCACATTGGGTTCATGGGCGGTGGACGATCAGGTCAATCTCGAGCGGTGCACCCAGGTGGGGGGACGACTCGATGGCCACATCGTTCAGGGACATGTAGACACGACCGCCGAAGTGGAATCCGTGGAAGACAGGGAAGGGTCATGGAACATTCGGTTCCGGCACACTTCCGCGCCCCATCATTTGACGGTGGCCAAAGGGTCCATAACCGTGAATGGCGTTTCACTCACGGTGGTGGATTCCAGGCCGGAGCATTTCAGTGTCACGGTCATTCCCTACACTTGGGAACACACAGGTTTTCATCGCCTGGCACCCGGTTCGATGGTCAACCTTGAATTCGACATTGTAGGCAAATACGTGGCCGAAATCCTGTCCCGAAAGGGGTGATTCCTCAGTTCGGGTTGGCATCGCCCTCAGCGGAAAGGGCACTGCGCAAGACGAAGTTCTGTCCGAGGTAGACCTTGCGCACTTGGGGATCAGCGGCCAATTCCTCGGCCGTTCCCGCTTTGAGAATTCGTCCCTCAAACAAGAGATACGCCCGGTCCGTGATGTGAAGGGTTTCCTGAACGTTGTGGTCGGTGATCAGAATGCCGATGCCCCGCTTCCGCAATTGGCTGACGATTTGCTGGATGTCTTCCACTGCAATGGGGTCTACCCCGGCAAAGGGCTCATCGAGCAGAATGAAACGGGGATCGGCCGCCAGTGCCCGCGCGATTTCTGTCCGGCGCTTTTCCCCTCCGCTCAGCACATCCCCGCGGTTCTCACGTACATGAACAAGACCGAATTCCTCGAGGAGGTCTTCGAGGCGCTTGCGCCTCTCTTTGACGTCGCGAACGTGCAATTCCAGAACGGCGAGAATGTTGTCTTCTACGCTGAGCTTCCGAAAGACCGAAGGCTCCTGTGGCAGATAGCCAATGCCGCGCTGGGCGCGCCGATACATGGGCTCCCTTGTAATGTCGTGCTCGGCACCTTGCCCATCGACCAGCACAATCGACCCTTCGTCCGGTCGGACCAGGCCCGTCACCATGTAGAAGGAGGTGGTTTTTCCGGCCCCATTGGGTCCCAGCAATCCCACGACTTCACCGGTTTCCACTTCGAAGGAAACTTCATTGACGACCTTCCTTCGGCCGTATTGCTTCACGATGTTGTGGGCGGTCAGTTTCATCGGGCCTTCTATGTTCGGGGGTTTCCTTGGTCCTGACGCTTCTCCTCGCGCTCCCTTTGCCTTTGGATGCGCCGGGCTTGCAGGATGCCGACTTCATAGAGGCCGAGCACAGGAAGCGAAACCAGAATCTGGCTGGTGATGTCCGGCGGCGTGATGATCGCGGCAATTACCAATGTGACCACCAAGGTGTGCTTTCGGAATTTACGCAGCGATTCCGGGGTTACCAGCCCGAGCTTGGCGAGAAAATGCACCACGACCGGGACTTGAAAAATCAGGCCGGCGGCCAATGTGATGCTCGCCACAGTCTTGAGGTAGCTCATCAGTGCGATTCGCGCCTGCACGTCCCCGATTTCATAGTGCCCCAAAAATTGCAGGCTCAGCGGGGCAATCACGAAATACCCAAAGCTTATACCCAGAAAAAAAAGCAAAGTCGCAGCCCACGTCACCCCCCTTGCCGCACGTGCTTCCTGACTGTGAAGGCCCGGTCGAATGAACCGCCAAACCTGATGGAACGTCCAGGGAAATGAGACGATGAAGCCCCCGATGGCAGAGACGAGGATGTGGGCGGAGAAATTGCCCAGCATCGTCGTGTTGATCAGCTCGTAGTTCACTTCGGTGACGCACAAACGGTCTCCGGCGCCTGTCCAACGGCCCAATGCGCACCAGGCGCGGAAAGTAATGAAGTCGGGGTTCCTCGGAGCGAAAATCAGACGGTTGAATACCCAGTCCTTCATCACGAAAAGGGCAATGGCTCCGGATAGGATGCCGACCAGGGCAAAGAAGAGGCGTTTTCTCAGCTCTTCGAGGTGGTCCATGAAGCCCATTTCGGCTTCGGTCGTATCCATGGAGTCGGACATTTGGGGCGATCAGCGGATTCCTGCGTCCATCAAGTGGTGCAAGTGCACAAACCCCAGGAAGTGACCTTCGGCATTCCGCACCATCACCTGTGAAATGCGGTGGGCTTCCAGCATGTCGAGGGCATCGATGGCACGGGTCTCTGAGGAAAGACTTCGGGGGGCGGTATTCATGACATCCCTTGCGGTCAGGCTGGTCCAGTCGGTGGAGTCCCTTTCCAGTGCGCGGCGGAGGTCTCCATCGGTAATGATGCCCACAACGGCCTTGGCATCATCTCTGTCGCTGACCGCAACGGCTCCCACCCGGCCCGCTGAAACAGCCAGCACGACGTCTCTCAAAGGGGCGTCCTCTGCCACCGTTTCAGGCTCCATACCTCCTTCGGACAGGAGGTGTCCCAATCTCAATAGCAGCTTGCGCCCCAAGCTCCCACCTGGATGCGAGCGGGCAAAATCATCACTTGTGAATCCACGGGCGTCCATGAGTGCCATGGCCATGGCGTCACCCATCGCCAGTTGGGCCGCTGAACTGGTGGTCGGGGCCAGATCGTGCGGACACGCTTCCTGTTCCACGGAAATGTCCAAGACGATCTGTGCCGCTTCTCCAACCGGACTTTCTACCCGTCCCACCATCGCAACCAGGGTCAAGTCCCTGGCCTTCAGCATGGGAATCAGTGCAATCAACTCGGCTGTGGCCCCGCTTTTGGATACTGCGATGACCACATCTCCTTCGGAAACGAGGCCCAAGTCCCCGTGCAGTGCATCCGCGGCGTGAAGGAAAGCTGCGGCAGTTCCAGTACTGTTGAGTGTGGCGACGGTTTTTCGTGCGATGTCTGCGCTCTTCCCGATGCCCGTGAAAACCACTTTACCTCCCCTTTGGCCCTGCGCAAGTATCAGGTTCACAGCGGCTTCGAAAGAAGGTCCAATCCGGTTTTCCAACGCCCGAATGGCCTCAGCTTCCAAACGGATGGCTTTCCGGGCGGCGTTCATCCACATGGCAGAGGTTTTTGACGCTGGCATAGATGTCGTGGGTGTTGGCAAAACGTCGGGTGAGAAAAGGGCGAAATTCAGAGGTGCTGGACTATATTGATAACGCCAAAGTTAGATGGAGACGCCTGTTGACCCTTTTCTTGACGCCAGTTCATTGGTAGGTTCCTCCATTGATGAGGGGCTTTCCCGTTTTTTCGGGTTCAACCAGTTCAAAGGTGAGCAGGAGTTAATTGTCAGGAGTCTCATGGACGGCAAGGATGTGTTCGTCATCATGCCGACAGGAGGAGGGAAATCTCTCTGCTATCAACTCCCGGCTTTGTTGCAAGAGGGAACCGCCATTGTCGTGAGTCCGCTCATCGCGCTCATGAAAAACCAGGTAGATGCCATTCGTGGAAACTCGGACGATCCAGACATTGCGCATTTCCTGAACAGTTCCCTGAGCAAGAACGAAATGATCCACGTCAGGGAGGCGGTTGCCACAGGAAAGACCAAGCTGCTCTATGTGGCTCCTGAATCCCTGAACAAGAAGGAGAATGCTGACTTCTTGCGCTCCGTGAGCCTCAGTTTTTTCGCCATCGATGAGGCGCATTGTATTTCAGAGTGGGGCCATGACTTCCGTCCCGAATATCGGAGGCTGCGGGAAATCATAGACGGCCTCGGCAGTTTTCCCATCATCGCACTGACGGCCACAGCCACCCCAAAGGTTCAGCACGACATCCAGAAGAACCTGGGTATTCTCGATGCTGAAGTCTTCAAGGCGAGTTTCAATCGGGAAAATCTATTCTACGAAGTTCGACCCAAGGAAAATGCGTTGCGCCAAGTCGTACAGCACGCTTTGGAGAACAAAGGCCGAAGCGGAATCGTGTATTGCCTCAGCCGGAAGAGGGTGGAGGAAATCGCAGACACCCTAAAGGTGAATGGAGTCAAGGCAGCGGCTTACCACGCGGGCATGGACGCGGCCCAGCGATCACGCATTCAGGACGAGTTCCTCATGCAGGACGTGGATGTGATTGTTGCTACCATTGCTTTTGGTATGGGCATTGACAAGCCTGACGTGCGCTTTGTCATCCATTACGACATGCCCAAGTCGCTGGAGGCCTATTACCAGGAGACCGGCCGGGCAGGTCGCGATGGAGGAGAAGGCCACTGCATCGCCTTTTACGGGCTGCAGGACATGGAGAAAATGGAGAAGTTCCTTTCAGGCAAGCCCATTGCGGAGAGGGAAATCGGCATGCAATTGCTCCAGGAGGTAGCCGGCTATGCCGAGACTCCCACATCACGCAGACAGTACCTCCTTCACTATTTCGGGGAGGAGTTCGATGCCGCGGCGGGGCCGGGCTGGGATATGGACGACAATGCCAGGAACCCACCGGAGGCTTTCGAGGGCCAGGCGGCGGTCCATCATCTTTTGAAACTCGTTCAGGCCACGGGCGGAAAGCACCGGGGTGCATTTCTGTGTGATGTTCTCATGGGAAGAGAGACGCAGGAGACCTCCACATACGCAGGGGAGAACGTGGTGGAGTTCACTGGAACCGGCGAAGCCATCGCCGACGCCGATGAGTGGCCTGGGATCATTCGACAGATCACGCTGGCGGGTTTGCTGAGCAAGAAAACAGAAGAGTACGGGGTGCTTTCCCTCACGGAGCGCGGAGAAGCATTCTTGGCGAATCCCCTGCCATTCACATTGTACAGGCCCAAACCGATGAGGGCCGTCCAAACGCGGGATGACAGTTCGGGTTCCGCCTTGGATCAACCGCTGTTTGACATGCTGCAGGCCTTGCGCAAGAAGGAAGCAGACCGACTTGAGTTGCCCCCATTCGTGATTTTCTCGGACGTAAGTCTCGAGGAAATGGCCACGCACTATCCCTGCAATGAGGACGAATTGCTCATCATCAATGGTGTGGGTTCTTCCAAGGTGCGCAAGTTTGGAGCGCCCTTCTTGGCCTTGATCAAAGAATACGTTGAGGAGGAGGGTATTGATCGTCCCGGGGATACAGTGGTTCGGAGTGTTGCCGGCCGCAATGCCTCCAAGGTGAGCATCATTCAGAAGCTCGATCGTCGAATGTCGTTGGAGGACATCGCAGGTGCCCAGAAGTGCACCGTGGACGAATTGCTCGGAATGATCGAGGGCATCGTGGCTTCGGGAACCAAGGTGGGGTTGGACTACATCCTGGAGGAGTACCTCGACGAGGAAAGCGTGGAAGAGCTGTGGGAGTGCTTCATGGAGAGCGAAACAGGCTCAACGGAAGAGGTGACGGAGGAGATGGGAGATGCCTATTCCGAAGAGGAAATCCGGTTGGTCCGGATCAAGTTCATGAGCGAAGTGGCCAACTGAGGCCCCCTGAATCCATTTCGACCTCTTTCAGCTTGCCGTCAGGGCCAGCCAAGCCATCATGGCCGCGCCCGTGGTCAAGGCATCTTCATTGATGTCGAAATCAGATGTGTGCAGTCCCGATCGACAGCCGGGTCCATCCCCTCCGGTTCCCAGTCGGTAAAAACATCCGGGAACGGCTTTCTGGTAGAAACTGAAGTCTTCTCCTGTCATCCGCAGGGGCAATTCCACGACGCGGTCTTCGCCCAGCAACTCAATGGCCCGCTGACGGCAGCTTTCGGTCCATTCCGGGGCGTTGATCACAGGAGGGTATCCAATGGCCAAATCCACCTCGGCCCGGGCACCGTGGGCTGCAGCAGTAGATTCAGCAATTCGGGTAATGGCGGCGCGAAGCGTTTGCGCAGTGGGTTCATCATAGGTGCGGAGGGTCCCATCGAGGACCACTTCGTCGGGAATCACATTCCGGGCAAAGCCGCCTCGAATTTTCCCGAAAGTCAGAACGGAAGGCTCCACGGGGTTGCAATTTCTGGAGACCACCGTTTGAAGGGCGCTGATCACGTGGGCGGCGGTGACAATGGGGTCTACGGTGAGGTGGGGCAGGGCGGCGTGACCTCCCTTGCCCATGATGCGGATGCGCAACTCGTCGGCTGCCGCCATGTAAGGACCGCTTCGAAACCCCACCTTTCCGGCATCGAGTTGGGGATAGACGTGCTGTCCTACGATGCCATCGACCTGTTCACCGCGGGTCAAACCGGGGCCAGCGATGGGTGCATCCGAATGGAGGGCACCCTCCTTCACCAGGATGGAGGCCCCTCCGGGCAAGGTTTCTTCTCCGGGCTGAAAGATGAATTGAACCGTTCCGGACCAATGCTCCCGATTGGATTGAAGGGCCTCAATGGCACCAAGCAAGCAAGCCGTGTGCGCATCGTGTCCACAGGCGTGCATCCAGCCGGGAACAGAGCTGGCATGGGGCCGATCCACCTCCTGAATGGGAAGGGCATCCATATCGGCTCTGAGGGCGATCCGACGGAGGCCGGGGTCTTTCCCTTTGATTTCAGCCACAATCCCTGCTGCTCCTCGGTCCCTGCACCATCCCGAAGTAAAGGTGACATTCAAAGACCGGAGCACCTCCGCTACGTAGGCTCCAGTTCGCGTCTCCTGAAAAGAGGGTTCTGGATGCAGGTGCAGGTGGCGCCTGTGCTGGAGAATGCGTTCCCGAGCAGCGTCCACAGAGGAGAGCAGGGCGGATTTGAGCATGGCGGATCAGGGGTTCATCAGGGCACGCCAAGCGGTCCAGATCATGCGCACAGCGGCATAGAGCATGATCAAGCCGAAGGCGAGTCGGACCTTCATGGGGTTCATGGACAAGGCGAGGCGGCTGCCGAAGTAGCCGCCGATGACGAAAGCCACGACCATGATGGCGGCAGCCCGCACATCCAGGGCATCAGCGCGCCAATAATTCATCACCGCCAACGCTCCAATGGGGGGGAGCATGAGGGCCAAACTTGTTCCTTGGGCCATCATTTGCGACATGCCCAGGAAATACATCAAAGCGGGTACGATGAGCAGGCCCCCTCCAATGCCGATGAACCCACTCAGGCAACCTGCCGCTGCACCGATGAGCAGGAGAATGACAAGCGCAGAGACATCAATGGGCATGGGACGCATCAGAAATCAGTGGAGAGAGAAAGCTGGAACACACGGTCGAGCAAAATTCCGTCGTCGACTCCCCAACCCCAATCGGCTCGAACGAAATAGCCCAGAAGTTGGCTGCGCAGCCCGAATCCGAAGTCCCAAATGATGGGCTCGCGGTTGTTGGCCACGGTGACGGAAACGGGGTACAGGTCCACCTTGCTGCTGTTGAAGGCATTCTCGTCGCTATAGGGATTTTCACCCGTCCAGGCGGATCCGATATCGAAGAACCCGACCGCTTGAAAATGCTCCAGGAAGGGAGTCATGCTCTTTTTCGGGGAGAGCGTGGCGAAGACGGGCAGGCGCAACTCGGCATTGGCCACGGCAAAACTGGTTCCATTCCGCGCATTCCGGACGAAACCGCGCATGGGCGTTGCCGAGGTCTGATACAGGAAGTTGCCATCTGGAATGGGCATGGCTCCGTCGACCGCGGTCAGCAAGGATTCTTGCACCCCACCGAGATAGTGGATGAGTCCCCGTTCGCCAAAAGAGGTGTTGCCTGCAGCCCGCAAGCAAAGCGTAAACCTGCGGTACAGCGGAATGTAGCGGCGCGCATCGAAGCCTGCTACCAACAGGATGTCGCCATCGCCATCCGGTGGGGCAAGCATCTCAAACCATGCCTTTGCGCGGGTGCCATTGTGAATGTTGAGGCTCAATTCACGGCTATCGTCGAATACCCAACTGACGGTCCCTCCCACGCCTTGAACATATAGGTCGTCCCGGCCCGCATTGAAGGGGTCGGTGGCCAACAGGGAGACGCGGTCCATCCGGTAGGTGAGTTGGGCGCGCAGGCTCATGGTCTCACTGAAGGGGAGGGTGCGCCGGTAGTGCACAGCGTGGGTGTGCGTTCGGGTCAATGCACCGAGCTCGGAATCGACGCCTTCGTTGCCCATCCGCTCAAAGACCCATTCCCGGTCTACTTTTCTTTCTAGGTTGCGGTTGGCCAGGACAAAAGTGGAGTTCTGAAGACTGCCTGCCAAACGCACACCTCCTATCCATTTGTTGTCCTCGAACAGGTCTGAAACCCCAATTTTGATGAGGCTACTCAAACCCGGAAAGCTACCAGCTGCGCCTGTAAACGGCTGATAGAAGGAGGTGGCAAAGCTATTGTCCACCTGACTGAGCAATTGGTCCACCGCATAGTTTCTGCGGTGAGGAAGCGGGGTGGGAACCGGGGGCAAGGTGGCGGCCATTTCCACGTTCGACACAGGGCTCGCCCCATCGAGAACAAGATCATCCAATGCCCGGCGACGTTCAGATTCAAAGATGTAGTTGCGATAGTCCACTTGCCCCGGCAGCAGCTCCACGGTCTCCGCGGGCAGGTAATCCCAGGGCTTTTCCTCCCCCATGATGGGATCGGTTCCCCATTCTCTCATGGCCGCGCGGAGGGGCCGATCAGGCAATGAACCCGATTGCCAACGGGGCCTTCCCTCCTGCAGCAGAACGCCTTCCCATCCTTTCCCATTGGGAAGCAAGTCCAACTCCAGTGTGGGACCCTCCAGGTGGAACCAAGGAGCCTGGCGTGTGAAATAGCGGTAATGAATGGCGGTGTCCACCCTCAGAATCGCACTGTCCCTCGTGGCGAGGTGAACAACGTCCGGATCATGTGCCAATTGGTAGGCAAAAGAGCCCGCATCCAGGGCGACAGGGTGCACCTCGTCTCGGTCCGGCGTATCGGTTACCCGCTCGAAGGATTCTGCATCCAGGTCATAATACCAGATGTCCTTCCCTCCGGGTTGGGGCACATTCGGATTGCCTTCTTCTTCGTTGCCTGGACGGTTGCTGCAGAACCAGATGCCCCGACCGTCAGATGACCAGTTGGGATGGTGGTCGTCCCACCCATCTTCCCAAAGCGGGACTTGAGAGCCTGCCAGTGTATTGTAGACATAGAGGTCGGAACGCCCGGCGTTCACACCACTGAATGCAATCTTCCGGCCATCGGGAGACCAATCGAGGTCAATGACCTTTTCAATGCGGAACAACTCCTGTTCATTTGAATCGCCGGAGGATGCGTCGCTCAGGGTCAGGAAAACCCGTCCTTTCTCTTCGTGGATATGGGCGAGGACGGGCAGTTTCGGGTGCCAGGCAAGCACGGGGTAGGTTCCGTCCACAATCCGGGTGAGCTTGTGGTCGTATTTGGCCAGGCACTTTTTCCTGCGGCCATCGGTCCACCAGACCTTCACTTGCCCTCGTTCATCCGTCGCCCATGCCGTCCAACGGCCATCTGCGGAGGTAGAGAATTGATGATGGCGGTATTTGCGCCGAGCGCGGTGGGGCAATTTTCCCATCTGCGCACGAGGGTGATTCACCTGGGCCCATTCGAGGGCCACGCCGCGTTCTTCTCTTTTTTCTAAGACCGTACCCAGCGCATAATGCGCCTGTGCGGCGGCCAACAGTCCCTCCATGTCCATTCCGATCCGACGAAATCCCGCATCGGGTGTTCGGCCGGATTTGAACCCGCTCAACACATCCAAGGCAGCCTGCCGGCCGAAAGTGTCGAGAATGAACCGCCAAACGGCCGCAGATGCCAATCGCAGGGATTCCCCTTCCAGCACCTGAAGCTGGGGAATCAGACCCCGATATACCAGGTCTTGGAGCTCGGCCGAGGAAGCAGTGATTTGAGGCGAGGCAAGGGAAGTCACCATGCCTTCTTCCATCCATTCCGGCAATTGGAAGAGCTGGTTGTTCTTGACCACATCCTTCCAATCGTCACCAAACAGGTATTGCCTGAGCAGAATGCGGTACAGTCCTTCCCTCAACTGGGTTTGGAAACGCGCGTGATCGCCATCAAACCAAGCGAAAAGTTTCTTGCCGTGAATGAGGGTGGTTCCGCCTATGTTTCCGGCCTCGGTCCCATCGATGCCGATGTTGCTTTGGCGGAAGTCCGCGTGCTTGTTGAAGACGATGACTTCTACCGGTCCTGTGACGCGCAACTGAAAAGTGGACTCCACCCGGGGGAGTTCCAGCGTGAGTGCATTCATGGCGAATTCCGCCAGCGAACGCCCGCCCTGGTAATGGTAGACTTCAAAAGGATCTCCTGGCAGGTATTGCCAGTCAAAACTGCGGTATTGGACCCTTTGCTTGCCAAAGGTCATGTTCAGTCCGTCGTGGAATTGGCCCATGGCACCCCCCGGATGCAACAGCATCCATGCCAGCACCCAGGCACCCAATTTCCAGCAACGCGTTGTGACCGTCATGGACTCGGGAATGTACGACCCTTGCAGGTTGAATCGCAGGGAATGGAGAACTTGCGGGCCATGATTGTACTGCCTTGCAACGCTTTTTCTGAAAACACCGTGATTCTGCCAGATGGGCAGGGAGGTGCGGTTGTGTTCGATCCAGGTTTTTCCAATGCTGCCGAGTGGAGCAGGTTGGATACGATTCTGAAAGAGCAGGGGTTGCGACCTGTGGCGGTTCTTTTGACCCATGCCCACCTCGACCATGTGCTGGGTTGTGGCGGCATGGAGGAGCGCTTCGGCCTGAGGCCGAGGTTGCATGATTTGGACCGGGATACCTATGCCATGGCACCGCGAGCGGCCGAATTGTATGGCGTTCCGATGGATCCCTTGCCCGAACCGTTGGAGGAGGGTTTCGAGGATGGAGAAAAGTTGAAGTTTGGAGACTTGGAACTCCAGGTCCGTTTCACGCCGGGACATGCACCAGGACACGTTGTCTTCATAGATGCTCATGCGCAGAGGGTCATTGGAGGAGATGTCCTCTTCCAAGGCAGCATTGGAAGGACCGACTTGCCCGGGGGAGATGCAGCGGTTTTGCGGCAGAGCATCGAAGAAGTCCTGTATGCGCTGCCGGATGACTATTCGGTGGTGCCAGGACATGGCCCCATCACGGAGATTGGAGCAGAGCGCAGGAGCAATCCCTTTGTGAATTCCGCCGGAACGGGTATGCTTCAGCAGGGTTGAATGGCCTGCCCTATCTCTTGCTGAGCGTAAAGGAGAAAGTGGAACCTCTTCCCAGCGTGGAGCGCACCGAAATGCTCTGATCGTGGGCTTCGATGATGTGCTTCACGATGGCGAGTCCCAGGCCACTGCCCCCGGCATTGCGCGAGCGGCTTTTGTCAACGCGGTAGAAGCGCTCGAAAATTCGGGGAAGGTGCTCTTCTGACATGCCGATGCCGTCGTCGGCCACTTCCACCAGTACCTGCTCCTCCATGTCGTAGCAGCGCACCTGTGTGGTTCCACCAACCTCCTTCCCGTAGCGGAGGCTGTTGGTGATGAGGTTGGTAATCACCTGCTCAATCTTGGGAGCGTCTCCCTTCACTTCGATTTTCCTTGGCCCATCATCCACAAAGACCACGGAGATGCCCGCGCGCTTCGCTTTCTGCTCGAGCTGATCCATCACCTCGCGGACCAAATGCCCGAGGTCAAATACAGAGAGGTTCAGGTCCAGCGATCCCCCTTCGATTTTCGTGATGACGTCGAGATCGTCGATGAGCCCCGCCATGCGGTCCACATTCTTGGCGGCCTTCATGAGGAACTTGCGGTTGTGTTCAGGATCTTCCAAAGCACCTTCGAGGAGGGTCAGGATGTAACCTTGGATGTTGAAGACGGGTGTCTTCAATTCGTGCGCAAGGTTTCCGATGAATTCCTGGCGGAAGGTGTCCTGCTCCTTGAGCAGCGAGATTTCCTGAATTTTCTCTGTGGCCCAATCCATTACATCGAGTCTCACCTTCTCCATGACATCTTCGCCCATGTGGACATCGCGGGCCCGCTCCTTGGTGCTCTTGAAGCGGTGGATGTTCTTGTAGATGATGCGCACTTTCTGGTAAATGAACCGTTCGATGGCGCTGTAGATGACCGCAATGGAAAGGGCAAAGAGCCCCAAGGCTCCCAAGGCCACCGCTTGGGGCGGTGCCGCCACATCGTAAGCCCAGAAAACAATCATCGACATGCCGGTGCCCAAAAGGGTCACCAAAGAGGCACATGCAAGGGCGACACCCCGGGGCGTCCGGATGTTCATTCCTCCGAGAACTTGTAACCTACTCCCTTCACGGTGCGGAAGCAGTCGTCGCCCAATTTTTCACGGAGTTTGCGGATGTGGACATCAATGGTGCGGTCTCCGACCACCACGTCGTTGCCCCAAACGGATGAAAGAATGGCACTCCGGGTGAAGACCTTTCCCGGTTGGGAGACCAAAAGGGAGAGCAGTTCGAACTCCTTTTTGGGCAAATTCAACTCCACATTGTCCTTGGTAACCACATACCGTTCGCGGTCAATGAGGATCTTCTTTCCCCGGAACACATTCTCAGCCTCTGCTTGACGGCCGTTTCGCCGGAGCAGCGCTTTCATCCGACTCAGTAAAACCCGAGGCTTGATGGGTTTGGTTATGTAGTCATCTGCTCCTGCTTCGAACCCGGCAATTTGACTGTAGTCTTCTCCACGTGCCGTCAAGAAGGCGACCACACATTTGTCGAGTTTGGGGTTTCCCCTTAATTGAACACAGGTCTCCATGCCATCCATTTCCGGCATCATGACGTCCAGCAGAATCAGGTCGGGAACCACCTTTTCGGCGATTTCGAGGGCTTCCCTTCCATCGTTTGCCGTGTACACGGAGTAACCTTCCTTCTCCAAGTTGTATTGAACTAACTCCAGAATATCCGGTTCGTCGTCGACGACCAAGATTTTTTGGTTTTCCATGACTTGGAATGGTTTGACGCCTGAAACTAATTCAGGATGCCAGTTTGACCCAACATCGGGACGCAGTGATTTTGAAAGAAAGGTTCACAAGTCCATGGGCTGACGCGGCGCTCCAAGCGGGCATCGATGAGAGCATCCTCGAGTGGCATGGCGATGTGTTGGGTGACCCTCAAGGCGAGAAGGACCAGAGGTACAACCAATGGGTTGCCCGTCGCGACACCGGCGCCCAGTGCCATTACAAGCCACGAAAGAGACACCGCAATCATGGTCATCGGAATGCTGAATGTCGTACGAAATGCCACTTGCTCAATCCGACGTGCTGCGGCTCGCTCCATGAGGCGGGGCCATATTCCACACGTGACGAGAAAAACAACCCACGCGGGCCATCTCCACATCAAAGGCAACAGCGCGGTGGTGCGCCCCGCAATGACCCTCCCGGCTGCGGCGAAGTCATCGGTCTCTCGCGGATGCGCCATTCCAAGTGCACACAGCGCCTTGAATTCGGCAATGGCTGCATCAGGTGCCAGGGCCAATTCTTGTCCTGCTCGCTGGGTCAGACTGAGGGGAACCACCCCCATTGCGCCCTCAAGAAAACGCTGAATGGCGAGGTGCACATCGTATAGCTCGCCTTCTGTGAGGTGCACGGACTGCTCCAACAAAGCAGCGTGCATGCGTTCGCTCAACAAAACCCGTGCCGTGCCGGCATCCTGGTCCAAACCGGGGATGTCATTGTAAGGGACGGGCGGTCCCAAGCGGATGCGGGCTCCTGTACGGTAGCCTGCGTAACGTTCGAAATCCAAGTGCATCGGAATGATTTCCAGACCGCGGCTTCGGATTTCGAGCCGCTGCAAGGCCCCGGCGACGAACCGCGCCGAGCCGTGGCGGAACCTGCGAATCCTGCGTTGGTCCCGATGTCCGGCCTCAGGGAAAATGCCACAGGTTGCGCCTCTTTCCAGGCGGTCATGGGCCCTTGCAAAGGTCAAACGATTTCTGTCAGCCATATCGGCCACCCTGTCTTTGGGCCGATATATGGGCATCATGTTCAGGCGCAATAAAAGCCAGCGGGTCAGGGGTGGGCGGAAGGCATCCGCCCGGGTGAAGAAATGCAGTTGAGGCTGAAGGGTGACGCAAGCGAGCAACGGATCGGCCAATCCGTTCTGGTGGCCGCCAAACAACAAACGGGCGGGAGCAGCAGATTGGCTGGATGCGAGTTGTTCCGCCCCGGGGACTTCTGGGTCCAATCGGTGCCAGAGCCTCATGCCCCAGCGGCCCCATGGTCGAATGACGGCGTAGACCAAATGGTGTGCCGCATCCGGTATTCTGAAATTGGGCGGCGCGGTGCGTTTCATTTACTTGAGAGTGACCCCAAGCCGCTGGTTCAACTGATCACAAACCCGCTGCACCGCCTTGTCAATCGCTTTTTCACTCAATGTCTTTTCGGGGTCCTGCATTTTCATCGAAATGGCATAGGATGTGACGTCTCTCTGCTCGTCGTAGTAGACGTCAAACAACTGCAATTCGCTCAGCAACTTTCCGGAGGTCTGGCGCACCACCTGCTCGATTTCTGCATAGGTCAGGCCTTTGGGAACCGAGAGGCTCAGGTCCCTTCGAACCGACGGGAAGCGCGCCAATTCGCGGGCCTTCACTTTGCGCTTGCCCATCCAGGCCATCATGGGAACCAAAGGGAGTTCGGCGTGAAATACTTCGGCTTCGATTCCGAAATGGCGCGCCGCGGCAGGCTGAACCTGACCAATGCGCGCTGCGAATCCTAGATCAGCAGTCAGCTCCAATCCTTCTTTGAAGAAATCACCTCCCGAGAGGGCACGGCGAGAAATGCCCTGGACGCCACATTGTGTCAAAAGTGCTTCGACGGCTCCTTTCAGCACGGACATTCCATCCTGCTCGGGTTCCCTCCAGCTTTCGGGTGTGGTGCGCCCCGATATCGTAAGGCAGAGATCTTCGGTTTCCCGATGGCCACCGTTTCCATCCTCGAAGTAAGACTTGCCGAACTCGAAAAAGGCGAGGTTGGGACGCTGATGATTTCGGTTGTGCGCTACAGTTTCCAGGTGCTGTGGCAGCATGCTTTGGCGCATTACATCCAGCTCGGAGCTCAGTGGGTTCAGGAGCCTGACCCCGCGCTCTGCATCGAGGCCCCTGTCTTCTGCAAGGGTGAGGTGGGCCGATGACGTGAGTGAATTGTGCATGACCTCACGGAAGCCTCTGGCCACCAGCGTATTCGCCAGTCCATTGCGCATTGATTCCGGGTCCGGGTCCGGCTTGGATGAAAGGGACACTTTCATTCGGCCCGGCAACGGAATATGATCATAGCCATGGATGCGGAGGATCTCTTCCACCACATCTGCGGGCCGGGTCACGTCCCGCCGATATGCTGGGACTTCGAGGACCATTTCTTCATTTTCCTCTGATACCAGGCGGATGTCGAGCGCGCCCAGAATGCCGCGCACCCGGTCTCGGTCGAGTGAGCACCCGATCCAGCCGTCCAGTGAGCCCCAATCCAGTGACACCAGCTGCGGCCCGGGAAGGTTTCCAAGGAATTGCTGTACACCACCATCCACCTCCGCTCCGGCACAATCCTGGAGCAGGGCGACCGCCTTTTCCAAACCGTGGCGGGCCATGGCGGGATCTACGCCTCGTTCGAAGCGGAAAGAGGCATCCGTCGACAGGGTGTGCCGCTTGGCACTTTTCCTCACGGTGACGGGCTCAAACCACGCGCTCTCCAAAAACACCGAGGTCGTGGCTTCTTGGACGCCGCTCTTTTCTCCTCCATAGATGCCCGCCAAGCACATGGGTTGGTGGTCATCGGCGATGATCAGGTCGGCCGAATCCAACGTGAGTTCTTTTCCGTCGAGCGTGGTAAAGGGTTCGCCGGGCTTTGCCTTTCGAACCTTGACGACACCGCCGTCAATGTGGTCGGCATCGAAAGCATGAAGAGGCTGACCCAGGTCGTGCAGGACATAATTGGTCACATCGACCACATTGTTGCGCGGTTCCAGTCCAATGGCCCGGAGTCGCTGTTGCATCCATTCCGGTGAAGGGCCCACCTTCACATTGCGCAGCGCAATGCCCAGATAGCAAGGAGCTCCTTCAGGGTCTTCCACTTCTATTCTGATGGGTCCGTTTCCCACAGAAAGTTGGGCCTCGGGCAAGTCCGTGAGATCCGGTACGCGGCGCCCCACTTCAGCGCCACCACTCCACAGCAATGCTGCCCGAAGGTCCCGGGCGACACCCATGTGGCCCATGGCATCCGTTCGGTTGGGGGTCAGGCCAATCTCAATCTGGTGGTCGCTGGACACGCCAAGGGCGTCTGCGGCAGGACTGCCAACACGCGTTGACGCCGGCAAAACGAGAATGCCGTCGTGGTCCGTTCCGATTCCCAATTCATCTTCGGCACAAATCATGCCTTCGGAAACCTCCCCGCGGATCTTCCCCTTCTTGATTTTGAAAGGCTCTCCTTCGGAAGGGTAGCAGGTAGCTCCTACGGTGGCTACGATCACCTTTTGGCCGGCAGCTACATTCGGCGCTCCACAGACGATGCTCAAAGGCTCTCCTGTACCCACATCGACCGTGGTGATCCGCAATCGATCCGCGTTGGGGTGGGGACCACAGGTCAACACTTCACCGACCACCATTCCCTTCAATCCGCCTGGAACGGCTGGGATTTCCTGGACCCCTTCGACTTCCAATCCCGTTGCGGTCAGCACATCGGCGACGGTCTGTACATCGGAACCCGCTTCCTGGGGGAGCGGGAGCCAGGTCTTGATCCATTCAAAAGAGATGTTCATTCCGCGCGTTTTGGGGCACCCTTCGGCGCCCGCGAATTTAACCCAGCCATACAAGCTGCAAGGCATTCACAAAATCAGTGGTTTCTCGTGCCGCGGTTTAATAACTTGTCGCGGGCCATGAAGAGAAGGAAGCCGAGCGCTTCCAGAACATTAGATGCAATTGCCGTGAAAAAGATTCTCATCGTAGAGGACAATCAATTTCTGAGGACCACAACCGCTGATATCCTTCAGCTTGCGGGATACGATGTCATCCAGGCCGAGCATGGAAAGGCGGGAGTGGAGCGCGCCCAAAGGGACCGTCCTGACATGATTGTGTGCGATGTGGAAATGCCGGAGCTGGACGGGTACGGGGTATTGCATTATCTCTCCAATGACCCTACGACAGCGATGATCCCCTTTATTTTTCTGACATCGCGGGACGGCGCCGAAGAAATGCGAAGGGGCATGTCCAGCGGAGCGGATGACTACCTGGTCAAGCCTTTTAGCGAGGCTGATTTGCTGGCCACCATAGAGGTGCGATTGAAGAAGAGCGCCATTCTCCAGCGGGAATATGGAAGGCCACCGCAACGACTGAACGAGTTCATTGCAGACGCCAGTGCGCAAGGAGGAATCCCGGGAATTGAAGTGGGGGACCGTCCCCGCAAGTTTGCATCCGGTCAAGTTTTGTTTGCGGAAGGAGACGCTACGAACCACGTGTACTACGTGGCATCTGGGGTAGTCAAGGTGTTCCGAACGGACAATTATGGCAAAGAGCTCATCATCGAGCTCTGCAAGC
Source organism: Flavobacteriales bacterium (assembly GCA_030828175.1). GTDB lineage: Bacteria > Bacteroidota > Bacteroidia > Flavobacteriales_D > Sanyastnellaceae > UBA8752. Next base: position 1,225 of record JAURDB010000004.1, on the reverse strand, counting down.
CCGGCGACTTCATTGGGCACATGGATGTGCTCAAGGGACTGGAATACACAAGTGGAGCAGAAGTTCTGGAGAGTACGGAGTTGCACATGATTCCCCGCAAGGTCTTCTTGGATCTCATGCACCGAAACCGGGACGTGGCCATGCGGTTCATCCGATTGCTCGCAGGAGAGGTGACCCAGAATCAGCAGCGTTTGCTGGCATTGGCCTACGCCTCGGTGAGAGAGCGTACGGCACAGGCACTGCTGGACTTGAACGATCGGTTCAAGGAGTCAGAGAATAAGCCACAGCTGAGTCGGGAAGACCTGGCAGGTATGGTGGGCACTGCCAAGGAAAGTTTGATCCGGGCGCTCAGCGATTTTAAATCGGACGGCTGGGTGAGCCTTTCCGGAAAGAACGTCCTGATTGAGGACGAGGCTGCCCTCAAGCGCTTTGCGGGCCGATGACCCCTGACGGATCGTCACCGAAATAGTCAATCAGTCCCCTTCTGATGAGCACATCCTGCTCCCTCGGTTCGAGATGGGGCAGTGGAATCCGCTCCTCAAAGTGCGGCCAACCTTCCTCATCGCGTCCCATGAACGCGTAGAACCCTTGTGGCACGAGAACGGTACAAACCGCTACGTGCATCAGGTCCATTTTTTCATCCTTCCGGAAGTTCCTGAACCCTTGCCCAAGTTCTTGCACGCCCACCAGATATAGAATGTCTTGGAGGTCCATGCCTCCTCCGAAGCGCCCCTCTAGCACCGAGAGCAGCTCGCGCCAACGGGTCTCAAATTCCACATCCATGGTTGTTTCTGTCCTGTCAAAGCAGAAAGGAGAGCCAACGGGCTCCCCTTTCAAATGTCGGGATGACTGGACTCGAACCAGCGACCACACGTCCCCCAGACGCGTACTCTACCAACTGAGCTACATCCCGGTTTTCGCCGAAGCGGAGCGCGAAAATAGGCAATTCCTCCCGTCATCGGGAAGAAACGTCATTCCATGATGACCGTCTGCTCGTTCGTCAGCTCCTCCTCAATTTTGATGATGCCGATTCCCGTCAGGGAGCCCTTGGTGGCTTGGATGTCGAGCACTGCAAAGCCGGCTTGGCCCTGCTTGTAGTACTCGGAGAAATTGAAGCTCACACTGCCAGCGGCATTCGTGACCTGCGTGGTGTCAAACCGGAGCTCACCGATGTAGTTCTGGGTGCCTGAACCTACCGCGTAAAGCCTCACTTCAGCGCCCTGAA
>JAURDB010000049.1 GCA_030828175.1 Flavobacteriales bacterium | reverse complement strand
CGGGATGATGGAGGCCCTCGGAGGCCTTTACCTGCATGATCGGCGCACCCGGAACGATTGGTCCATGGAATTGGTGAGTTTGGCCGTTCTGCCCACGCTCATCCAACCGGGCATTTTTCTTGTGGTCCTGGGCACACTGATGTGGCTGACCCCGGATTGGGAGAATCACTGCATCCAATGGAGTCTGACGGCACAATTTGCCTGCTTCCTGATTTTCGATGACCTGACCCAATACGGCTGGCACCGCCTGTCTCATCAGCACCCCGTGTTGTGGAAATTGCACCGACCTCACCACGTTGTGGAGGAAATGGGGGTACTGGTCACCTACCGAAATGCCGTTCTGTATTACGCGCTCATGCCGGGCATATGGCTATCCGCAGCGCTCGTCTTCTTGGGGATGGGGAAGGTCTACGCGATGTACTTGACCATCAAGCTCATCGTTATTCTGGGCGCACACAGTGAAACCAAGTGGGATCGCTTCCTATACCGGTATCGCTGGCTTCACCCTCTGGCCTGGCTGGTCGAAAGGACCATTTCCACCCCTGCCACGCATTTCGCACACCACGGCCTGACCGCCACGGATGGCGTTTCGAATCCCAACGGCAATTATGGAAACCTACTTTTCCTGTGGGATGTCCTGTTTGGAACAGCGCACATCACCCGGCGTTACCCCGAACGATTCGGAGCATGGAACCGCATCGTGGAACCCTGGTACGTCCAACTGCTGTTTCCGCTGATACGCTCAAGCGATTCACAAAGTGAGCTGCACACTCTTCGATCTCCTGAGGATTACGATCCTACTGTCGACGCCAAAGCGTTCAGCAAATAACCGACAGGGTCAATTCACCGAGTAAATCCACATAGGAGGGAGGTTGGCCGCCACACCTCGGACCAAACGGAGGTCAAAACCTCGGTAGTAACGCTTCATGATGGGAGGCATGTAGGTGAAGAAACGGTACACCGTACCCTGACCCGTCAGCCGCTGCAACGTATCCCACAGCCTCTCTTGAACGGGCTTTGGCAGAACGAAAGGCAATCCTGACAGCACCAAATCCACACGGGGCCACCCCATTTCTTCCACCAAGGCTTCCAGTTCGTGGGCACTGGCCTGAACGATGTGGAAACGATCACCGAATCGACGCTCCAGGTCTTTCAAATAATTTCCTTCCAACTCAATCACCAGCACCTGACAATGTTCGGGCAATCGGTCATAAAGCTCTTGGGTGAAGCACCCCGTGCCAGGGCCCAACTCAACGACGTATTCCAGCTTGCTCACGTCGAGTCCCTTCAACATGCTGCGCGAAGCCACGCGACTGCTGGGGGCCACCGAGGCATTTCTCAACGGGTGTCTCAGAAAGTGCAGAAGGAACGACAGCCTTCCCTTCAAGGAGCTTGACATCAGGTGCCAAACTAGGAAAGCCCTCTGTCATGGGCAGGCGTTGCCGAAAGAAGAAAGCAACAACAAAACATCATTAACTCCGACCAGACCGTCTCCGTTGATGTCGGGACAGTCGGTGGAAGTCATATCGAAAGCACAGCTCCCATCGTCCCATTGGGCAGTGGCGTTGTAGTTGGTCGCTGTACCGTACGTGCATCCGGCTTCCGCTTCTCCCGAGCAGAGAGAAGAAGGGGAATTGGGGTCTGCCAAAGGGTCGAAGTTGGCGGCAAAGGGGTCCGCACACCCTTGACAAGCCTGGCATTCACTGAAACACACCACGTTGACAGCACCGTGATGGTCAACCGTCAAAGTGCGCATTCCATTGCTGCTGCAGGAAGACGCCAAGGACTCCCAAGCCATTCCCAGTCCGCCTGCCGGGGTTCCAAAACGATAGGAGATCGGCACCAGCCCCTGAACCGTCGCCGTTGCCTGTTGAGCCCCCCAAAGGCCAATCTCCATGGGGTATTCCACTCCTTCCACCTCGAGAACGCCCTCCATGCTTTCGTCGGGCATCTGCACCCTGAAAGTGACATCGAAGAAAACGGGATCCACAGGGGTGCAGGCTTCACAAGAGTTGAAGCAGACCACAGGAGCAGAAAGGGGGGAAGTTCCCACCGTTGTTACCCGGTTCGTGTATACGTTGACGCCATCATAGGTGGTGTTCGTACAGGCCGATCCCACCGCGAAGTCTTCGATCAGGCCATTCCAACCTTCGGTCGTGAACTTGTATTCGTGGTCACCTGGCGGCAGGTCCACCGTCACATTCCAAATCCCGTCGCCATCAGGGTCCGACATGGGGGCACAAATGCCGCACCAAGCATTGAAGGTTCCGTTCAGGTAGGCGGTTTGTCCCGAAGCATTCTCTTCGCTCAGGTCCACCGAGAAGGTCACGGCATAGACGCAGCTGCCGTCATTGGATGTGGCCGACGCCAGGTAATTGGAAGCATCCGGATCCGTGCAACCGCTTCCCCCGGTCCCCGGACAGCCGTCGGTAGAGGAAAAGCAATCGGCATCCGTGACGATGGCATCCCATTCGACATCGATGTATCGGTTTACGAAGGTGTTTGGGCCGTCGTAGGTGGTCAATGTGCCGGGCGATCCGGGAGCAAAGGTCTCCTGCGATCCTTCCCAACCATTGACCGTGAACTGGTATTCCTGCAATCCCTGCGGCAAATCAACCGTTGACGACCAAATGCCATTGGCACCCTCTGTCAAGGGGTGCGCATTGCCTGCCCAATCATCAAAGGCTCCCGTCACATACACCTGATCCGCGGGGCCCAAATTCTGCTGGCTCATGTCCACACGGAAAGTGACGGGCTGGGGGTCCGGGACGTGCTCATACACCCGCACCCAATCGACGCGCATTTCCTGTGGGAATACCGTAGAACCATCGGGCGAGCCGGGCCAGGCGCCCCCCACGGCCACGTTGAGCAGCATGTGGTAATCCTCGGCAAAGAGCCAAGGGTTGGCGGGTGTCACCTGCGTTCGGTCGAGCTCGAAAAAGACCTGACCGTCCACGGACCAACGCAGGTGGTCAGGCCACCATTCCACCGTGTAGATGTGGTAGTTCGTGGTCCAATCCGGAGCGTAAATCACGCCCCCCATGGATTGCACGTTGCCCACCTCGCCCCAGTGGGCGGTGCCGTGGCAGCTACCGGGCGCATTGCCCACGATTTCCATGATGTCGATTTCTCCCGGCCAGGGGTTGTTTTCCCGCAACATCCAGAACGCGGGCCAGATGCCTTGGCCCGTAGGCAAATCGATGCGCGCCTCGAACTTTCCGTAGGTCTGGCTGAATTTGTTGCGCGTCACCATGCGCGCCGAGGTGTAGTTGCTTCCTGCGAAATTCTCCTGCCTGGCTGTGATGATCAGGTCGCCATTCTCAACGCGGGCATTGTCCAGCGCGTCGGTGTAGTACTGCAGCTCTCCATTGCCCCAGCCCCAGAGGCCCTGGGCCGCACCGGTGCCGATGTCATATCCCCACTTGGTGTTGTCGATGGCGCTTCCATTGAATTCATCACTCCAGGAAAGCGACCAGGATTGGGCTGACGCAACAACAACCAAAAAAGACAGAACGAACAGGGAGAGAAGTCGATGCATGACAGTAGGGCTGTCCTAAAGATAATCCCGACTGCGGCCACAAGACTTCAATGCGCGCATCTGCGCTGGACAGCGGATTGAAAACTGCCCGGGAAACACCTCTCGTTCAGGCCGTGGCGAACCACTCTTCCACAGCGGCGTATTCGATGCGGCCGTCATGGACGTTCAATCCCTTGTTCAATGCGGCGTCCGCTGCGCAGGCCGCTTCCCAGCCCTTCTCGGCGAGCGCGATGACATAGGGGAGGGTCACATTCGTCAAGGCGAGGGTAGAGGTGTGTGGCACGGCTCCCGGCATGTTGGCGACGCAGTAGTGAACCACATCGTCCACGATGTACACCGGATCGTTGTGGGTGGTCGGACGCGTGGTCTCGATGCAACCTCCCTGGTCCACAGCAATGTCCACGATGACCGTACCCGGCCGCATGTCCGACAGCATTTCGCGGGTGATCAAATGCGGCGCCTTGCCGCCCTTCAACAATACAGCGCCCACAATGAGGTCGTGGGTCTGGATGGCCTTCTGGATGTTGTAGGCATTGGAATACTCCGTGACCACGTGGTGCGGCATGATGTCGTTCACCTGGCGAAGCCGGGTCATGTTGATGTCCATGATGGTCACATGGGCGCCCAGGCCCGCCGCCATTTTCGCCGCCTGTGTTCCGGCCACACCTGCACCGAGCACCAGCACCCGACCCGGGGGCACACCGGGGACACCGCCGAGCAGGACGCCGCGACCCTTGCGCGGCTTTTCGAGGTATTTGGCTCCCTGCTGGATCGCCATCCGGCCTGCCACTTCCGACATGGGCGTGAGGAGCGGCAATCCTCCATCCTCGGTTTCCACCGTCTCGTAAGCAATGCAGGTCGCTCCACTCGCCACCATGGCTTCCGTCAAAGGCAGGGAGGAGGCGAAATGGAAATAGGTGAACACCACCTGCCCCTTCCGAACCAGTGGATATTCCGCTGCGATGGGCTCTTTGACCTTGACAATCATGTCCGCCTCCGCATAGATCTCCTCGATCGTCATTCGGGTCTCGCCTCCCGCACCCACATAATCGGCGTCTGAGAATCCACTGCCTCCGCCGGCACCAGACTGTATGATGACGGTGTGACCCCTCCGGGTCAATTCAAGTACACCTGCAGGTGTCATGCCCACCCTGCTTTCGGAGGGTTTGATTTCGGTAGGTACGCCTATGGTCATGTCACAAAGAACTTCCGAGAGGCCTACATCCTGCTCTACAAAGGGGATAAGTTGCACCCAACTTACTGACAGTCAGTATATTCGTGTAGTAGGTACACGATATTCCCGCCCGATGCCAAAAAGAAAAACCCGGGCCAACAGGCCCGGGCTTCAACGGCGGAGAAGGAGGGATTCGAACCCCCGGTACCCTAAAGGGCACACCTGATTTCGAGTCAGGCCCATTCGACCACTCTGGCACCTCTCCCAACGCCGCACGAAGATATGACCTGCCGAAACCGGCAAGCCATCCTTGCATCATAACGGAATGTGGGGCGGCACAAACCAATGTGCCATGAAACAGTCTGAGACTGAATTGCGGAGAGAGAGGGATTCGAACCCCCGGTACCTTGCGGTACAGCGGTTTTCAAGACCGCCGCAATCGACCACTCTGCCATCTCTCCGGTGAGCCGCAAAGGTAAGACCGACATCCACACCTCCGCATGAACGGCGGGCGTTCTCCTGCCTTATTTTCGAAATGCATGAATCTCATCGTTTTGTCCATCCCGATTTTCTTCGGCTTGATTGCCTTGGAAGTGGTGTGGGACCAATGGAAAGGAAGGGGGCTGTACCGCCTCGGTGACAGCCTCGCCAACATCGGGTGCGGCATCATGGACCAATCGAGCGCCCTCTTTGCCAAGGTCATTACGGTAGGGGCCTATACTGCCGTATTCCATATGTCGGAACCGTGGCGAGCCTGGACCATGGAGGCGCATTGGGGCGTGTGGGTCGGCGCATTCGTCCTGTCCGATTTCGCCTATTACTGGGCGCACCGGCTGAGCCATGAGGTCAATGTGTTGTGGATCGGCCACGTCGTCCACCACCAGAGCGAGGACTACAACCTCGCGGTTGCGCTCCGGCAGAGTGTGCTGCAGAAGGTGCTCCTGATGTGGGTGTATTGGCCATTGGCGGCCATCGGATTCCCTCCTGAGGTATTCCTGACCTGCATGGCCATCAACCTGCTGTACCAATTCTGGATCCACACCGAACTCATCGACAAGCTGGGCCCACTGGAATGGGTCATGAACACCCCGTCCCACCACCGCGTGCACCACGGGCGCAATCCCGAGTACATCGACCGAAACCACGCCGGGGTCTTCATCATTTGGGACCGCATGTTCGGGACATTCCAAGAGGAAATCGCCAAGCCCACCTACGGCATTACCCGGCCCACGGACACCTTCAATCCCATCCACGCACAGTGGAAGCCCGTCTCGGATCTGTGGAACGACCTGCGCCGCATTCCGGGGTGGTGGGACCGTTTGCGCTTTCTATTTGCCGCGCCGGGTTGGTATCCGGAAAGCATCGGAGGGCCGCAACTCCCGCCCGCGATCACGGGCACAGAAAGGAAGTTCGACCCCCGTCCGAAAGGAGCCAAGGCGCTCCTGCTCGTCTTCCGATGGGTGCTGATGCTGGCCATCGCCTTCGTCGTGCTCCAACGAAAGGACGTGCTCACCTCTGTTGAATTGGCCGCCGTTCTGCTTTGGGTGTTCGCAGCTTTGGCCGCCGTGGGAGAACTCTGGAACAAAGGGTGGGGCAGAGGAAGGCTCGCATTCGCGTGGGCCGTGGACCTCACATTCGTCCCCACTGCAGCCCTGGTGGCCACAGGACTCAGCGCCCCTTATTTCCTTTGGGTGGCCTTGGCCCTGGTGTCCGCATCGGCCACCTGGCGGACCTTCTCGGCGTCCAGCCGGCGATAGGTCACCCACATCTTCCAACCCACGATGGCCTTCTCGAATCCCGACAGCTTCTCGAGATTGGGTTTTCGGTAGATCTTGGGCAGCAACATCTTGTTTGCCGCACTTAGAAATTGATACCAGGCCAGCATCAGGAATTGCGTGGGGTAATGTGCATGCAATTGCCCTCCGGAATCACCAGGATCTCGCCCTTCTCCTGCATGTCCTGCAAGATGCTCTGCAGCGCCCAGGACGGGCCACCACACTTGATGGCGTTGTTGGGCCGATCGATGAATGCGATGTCAAAACTGGCGCCGTAGTTGTGGGTGCTTTGGCCGTTGAACGCGTTTGCATTCCGACGGCGCAATCGCTTTTGTTGCGCCTGGGTGCGGGTCAGACTGGTGATGCGAATGCTGACGCCTTCATCCACCGTTCCTTCCATGGCGTCTGCAAAACGGTTCGCCATGCTTTCCAAAACCTTCATGGCAGAAGGCAGCAGAAAAGGCTCGCTGTGGGTCAGTCGATCCAAATGGAACCCGCGCCCCACCTGCGGCACACGAACCAAATCTCCACGACTGAATCCAGCCTGAAGTTCTGCATCGTTCTTCACGAAGAAACTGCCGGGAAGCGTGCGGGCGCGCTGTTGGTGCCGTGTGTATGGATTGCGCGCCAATTTCATGGTGCGTTTGGAACAACTGCAGGGCGCGATCCCTTTCCGTGGAAGGGGGCCTGATGGTGCCGGTCCAACTGAGGCCGGTATCGGTTTGGAAGTCACGGGGGCGACAGTGGGAGCCTCAACCGAGGCTGGATCCAAGACGACTTCATCCTTGCCTTGGGTTTCAACCTCGTTCAGAGATATCTCATCCTCACCTCCATTGGATTGCAAGACAGAAGCCATTCTGCCTTCTGATTCCGAGCCGTCAAACGCCTCACCATCCGGCACCATGCCCGCAATGCCCAATGAAGCCAACAACACAACTCCTCCCACCATTCCAATCCGGTCCCATCGGAGCCGCTTCCTCTTCTGCATTTGCATAAATGGCAATTTGGGGTGGAACAACAACAACCTGCCTGAGGTGAGGCATGGGTCGTCAACCCTTCAATGTGCAATTCCGTGAATCAACCCGCTTTGAAGCGCGCAATGGCCTCCCGGGTAAAGTCGCTCAATACCAGTCGACCACTGATGGCTGCACGTTCGTTGAGCAGGGAATCCCAATGATCCGTACCCGCCCAGAACACCTTCTTCAGTTCCGCCATGGCGTCGGGATTCGAAGCCGCCAAACGACCTGCCAGCGCCTCTACTTCCGCATCCATGGCCGCTGCATCATCGAATACACCCGCGTACAGACCGTGTTGCTCAGCCCATTCGGCGCTCCGCCACTCCGAGGCATCGATGGCCAGCTGGCTCATGGAAGACACGCCCAATTTCCTTTCAACAGCGGGTCCTACCACAAAGGGACCAATGCCCACAGCAAGCTCGCTGAGTTTGACGGCCGCAAAGCGGGTCGCCAAACAGTAATCGGTGGCAGCTGCAACGCCGACACCACCGCCTACGGCCTTGCCCTGAACCCGTCCGATGACGAGCTGCGGCAAATGGCGACAGGCGTTGATCACGTTGGCGAACCCCATGAAGAAGCGCAAACCCTCTTCTTCATTGGAGATGGCCACCAGCTCATCAAAGGAAGCCCCGGCGCAGAATGCCCGGTCTCCAGAAGAGCCCAGCACAACCACCTTCACATCCGTGCGACCGGCCAGGCCGTTCAACGTCTCAGCCAATGAGGCGAGAACCGCTCCAGGAAGGCTGTTCGAACGGGGATGAGCAAACGTAACGAAGGCGACTCCGCGGTCATCCACGGACAGCGACACCCCTTCCTTCAGGCCTTGGTCCAGCATGAAATCAACGCTGGGCTAAGGGCTGCACCGGACGGGCATTGTGGCCCGTGTAGACCTGACGCGGGCGGCCGATGGGCTCACCGTTCTCCAGCATCTCCTTCCATTGGGCAATCCAACCCGGAAGACGTCCCAGCGCAAACATCACCGTGAACATCTCCGTGGGAATGCCCAAGGCGCGGTAAATGATGCCGCTGTAGAAGTCCACATTGGGGTAGAGGCCGCGCTGCACGAAGTACTCGTCCTTCAGCGCGACTTCCTCGAGCTGCTTGGCGATGTCCAAAACGGGGTCGTTGATGCCCAGCTTGGCCAGCACCTCGTCCGCGGACTTCTTGATGATGCGGGCGCGCGGATCGAAATTCTTGTACACGCGATGGCCAAAGCCCATCAGGCGGAAGCTGTCGGTCTTGTCCTTGGCCTTGTCAATCCATTTCTGCAGATCGCCTCCGTCGGCCTTGATCTGCTCGAGCATTTCAATGACCGCCTGATTGGCTCCACCGTGCAAAGGCCCCCACAGCGCCGAGATTCCCGCAGAAATGGAAGAGTACAAGTTCGCTTGCGAGCTGCCTACCACACGAACGGTGGACGTACTGCAATTCTGCTCGTGGTCCGCATGCAGGATGAGCAACTTGTTGATGGCGTCGTTGATGATCGGGTCGATTTCGTAATCGTCGGTCGGCAAGCCGAACATCATGTACAGGAAGTTCTCCGTGTACGAAAGGTCGTTGGCCGGGTACACCATGGGATGCCCCATGTTGTGCTTGTAGCATTGGGCTGCAAGCGTAGGCAACTTGGCGATCAGGCGATGGATCGTCATGTCGATGTCCTCCATCGAACGGTTGGGATCCTGGCTGTCGGGATAGAACGTGGACAGGGTGGAGGACATGGCACTCAACATGCCCATGGGGTGCGCACCGAGCGGGAAAGCATCGAAAAAGCGCTTCATGTTCTCGTGGACCAGCGTGTGCATCTTGATGCTGTCCTCGAACCAATCCAACCGCTTCTGGGTAGGCAGGTCGCCGTAGACCAACAAATACGCCACCTCCATGAAGCTCGTGTTCTCAGCGAGGTCTTCAATGGCATAACCACGGTAGCGCAGAATGCCCTCCTCACCGTTCAAAAAGGTGATGGCACTCGTGGTGGAGCCTGTATTCTTGAATCCCTTGTCCAGGGTAATCAGTCCACTTTGCCCGCGAAGCTTTGAAATGTCCAACGCCACTTCGCCTTCCGATCCCCGGACGACGGGCAGTTCAATTTCCTTGTCTTCGAAAGTCAGGCGTGCGGTGTCGGTCATCGTATCTACGTTCATTGCGTGCCGCGAAAATACACGCCGACCCGCCTTCTTTCGAGGGCGGGCCGGAACTCTTTGCGGTTTTTTCGGGAAGTGCCCCGAACCGTTATTCGAAAGTCGGTGTGAAGGACTGCTGGAAAGTGTCCCATTCCTCCTGCGAGGTACCCGGTGCCCAAGCATCTTCAAAGAAGCGGAGGTACAACTCCAATTGCTGCGGACTCTTGTAGCCACTGATGGGAGCGATCATTTCGAGGTCCTCATCCAGGTAGACGATGGTGGGATAGGCGCGCACTTGAAAAGCACGGCTGAGCTCATGCACACCATTCCGCCCCGGCTTGTTGGGAACGTAGGTGGGATTGCTGAAGGTCTTGCCTTTGAATGCCACAGGGTCGGGGCCCTCCGCATCAAACTTCACAGCGTAGTAATGGTCGTTGATGTAAGAGATCACATCCGCATTGGTGAAGGTGTTGCGCATCATCATCTTGCACGGACCGCACCACTGCGTGTAGACATCAATGAGCACCTTGCGGGGCTCGCGGGCTTGCGCCGCCTCCAGATCATCCACCTTGATCCAGTTGATGGAAGCTCCTTGAGACAGCGCGGTGAGACTGACTGAGAGCAGAAAAAGAGCGAGGGAGGCTTGGCGCTTCATGGGGTAAATATCGCACAACAAAAGAACCGCCCCAATGACACAGGGGCATCGGGGCGGTAAAAGAGGTGAAAACCGAGGGGCAATGGCTTAGCGTACGCCGTGCATCAACTTGTTCAGCGGCTTGTTGCACAGTGCAATCAGCAAGGCGAATCCGACGAGCACCATTCCCAGGGTTGAGAAGACTTCGATGTACTGTCCCAGACCAGCCGTCTTCATTTCCAGCTCGCTGAGGTTGGCATCCACTTCCGCCACGGAACCGTGCCCGCCCGTGAGGGTCGCGATGAGACCACCGGCGTAGTTGGCAATGGCAAAGCTGAGGAACCAACCGCCCATGGCCGTGCCCGCCATGTTTTTCGGCGCGAGTTTCGTCACCATGGAAAGTCCGATGGGAGAGAGGAAGAGCTCGCCCGTGGTGTGCAACATGTACAGGAACAACAGCGTCAACAGAGGCACCATGGCGGTGGAATCATCTACGAACTGCAGGCCGACCAACGTCACGAGGAAACCGAGTCCCAGCTGCAGGATGCCGAGGGAGAACTTCATCGGAATGGACGGGTTCTTGCCCATCTTGTCCAAACGGACCCACATCCAAGTGAAGATGGAACCGAAGAGGACGATGAAGAAGGGGTTGAAGAACTGCGTCATGGACGCCGGCATCTCCCAACCCATGATGACCCGGTCGACGTTCCGGTCGGCAAAGAGGGTCAATGACGTTCCTGCCTGTTCGAAGCAGGCCCAGAAAATCACGTTGATGACCATCATGATGACCAAGGCCACCATCCGGTCGCGCCAAATCTGTCCTTCAGCAATCCCTGCCTTGACCAGGCTGTAGGCCACATAGAAAAAGAGCAGGAGCAACAGCACCGTCATCAGCGGGAAGGTGAACGCGCCCTCTCCCTCGCCAATCTGGAAGGTGTTCTTGAGAATCAGCACATAGCAGATCGGAATCAGCAACACCGACGCGAGGGTAATGAGCTGGTACATCTTCATGCCGTATTTCATCTCCAATCCCGCCTCGCGGATGTCGAGGCCCGGCGCTGCACTGTAATTCTCCCGTCCGAGCCAGAAGATGAGCAGACCGGACAACATGCCTACGCCGGCCAGTCCGAATCCGTAGTGGAATCCATAAGTCTCACCGACGTAAGCCACCACCGTCGTCGCGAGCAGGGCGCCGATGTTGATGCCGATATAGAAAATGGTGAAGCCCGAATCGCGCCGAGGATCGTTGTCCTTGTAGAGCTTGCCGACAATGGTGGAGATGTTGGCCTTGAAATAACCATTTCCCACAATCAAGGCCCCCATTCCAATGAGCAGGAACATCTCATTGCCCCCCAGGATGAGGAATTCACCGATGGCCATGAATACCGCGCCCAACAAAATGGCGTAGCGATACCCGAGATACTGGTCCGCCAAGCGGCCTCCCAAAACCGGAGCCGCATAGATCAGCGCCGTGTAGGCACCGTACATGAGGCTCGCTTCTGAATCGCCCTTCATCAGGGACTTGACCAAGTACAAGGTCAACAAGGTGCGCATGCCGTAGTAGCAGAAGCGCTCCCACATCTCGGAGAAGAACAGCGTGTATAGACCACGCGGATGGCCAGTCTGGGCCACTGTAGAATCGGACATAAGGGTTCTCGATTAAGGTGTTTCGGGCAAGATAAGTGTGCGATCAGCGCAGGGACCAAAGCCCCTCAGAGATTTTCACGAAGGAAATCCAGCATCATGTCGAAAAGATGCAAGCGCGTGTTGCCTCCATAGATGCCGTGGTTGCGGTTGGGGTAGGCGAAGAAGTCAAAGTCCTTCCCCGCGCCCACCAAGGCATCCACCATCTCCATCGCGTTCTGGAAATGCACGTTGTCGTCGGCCGAACCGTGCACGAGCAGGAGGGGACCCTCGAGCTTGTCCGCGTGGTTGATCGGGCTGTTGTCGTCGTACCCATCGGCATTCTCCTGCGGCGTGCGCATGAAACGCTCGGTGTAGATGCTGTCGTAGTAGCGCCAGTTGGTCACCGGTGCCACGGAGATGCCGGCGGCGTAATGCTCGGCGCCCTTGGTCATCGCCAGCAAGGTCATGTATCCTCCGTAGCTCCACCCCTGGATGCCGATCCTGTCGCCGTCGATGTAGTCCATCGCGCTCAGGTGCTCGGCGAGGTCGATGAAGTCCTCGGTTTCGAGCTTGCCGAGCTGCAGGTAGGTGCTGTGCTCAAAGTCCCGACCGCGCTTCGGCGTGCCGCGCGGATCGCAGCTCACGACGATGTAGCCCTCCTGACAGAGCAGGTTGTGCCAGTAGTAGGTCGTGCCGCCCCAGCTGTCGTTGACGGTGTTGACACCCGGCCCGCCGTAGATCGCCACATAGACCGGGTATTGCTTCTCGGGGTTGAAATCCGTCGGCTTCATCATCCAGCAATTCAAATCCTCACCGGCGTCATCGGTAAACGTGAAGAATTCGCGGGGAGCCACGGCGTAGTCTTCCAAGGTCTCTCGGAGGCCCGCATTGTCGCGAAGCATCCGAATCTCCTTCCATTTGCGGTCGCGCAACACGTAGACCGAGGGGGTCGATGCGTCGCTGTGGTCGTGGATGGCGTAATCAAACGTCTTGCTCCAACGCACGCCATGGGTTCCCGTCGTTTCGTCGAGCGTGGTCATGCGCCCCTTCAAGTCGACTTTGGCCAGGTGTTCTTGCGTGGCACCCTTCATGGAACCCGCGAAGTAGACCACCTTGCGCTTGGCGTCATAGCCTTGAACGGACGTGATGTCCCACTGGCCCATCGTCAATTGCTGGGCATTCTCAGGCCCTTTGACCAGGTAGAGGTGATTGTACCCATCCATCATGCTGGTCATCAGGAAAGACCCGTCCGACAGGAAAGTGAAGTTGTCCTGCACCGGGACGTGGGTTTCACTTTCCTCCACAAACAGCGCCTCCTCCTTGGGCTGCATGCGGTTGGCCACCTCGCCCATGTCGAATTTCAGCAGCTCCATCTTGTTTTGGTGGCGGTTCATCCGCATCACCATGAGGTCATCCGTATCGCCCATCCACATGATGCGGGGGATGTAGTTGTCCCCATCTACGGCAACGAGATCGGTGACCATTCCCGAAGCAGCGTCTGCCACATGGATGCTCACTTCCGAATTGATCTCACCGGCTTTCGGGTATTTGAAGGTATAGGGGTCGGGATACAGCGAGCCGTACATCGGCATGGAGAACTCCTTCACCGCAGATTCGTCGAACCGATAGTAGGCGATGTGCTGGCCATCCGGTGACCAGAAAAACCCACGGTCCTTGCCGAATTCCTCTTCGTAGACCCAGTCCGAAGCCCCGTTGATCACATGGTTCCATTCTCCGTCCTTGGTCAATGCCTTGTGGCGGTCCAGGTCGTCCAATCCCACCACCCAGAGGTTGTTGTCCCGCACATAGGCCACTTTGTCGCCGGTCGGGGAAAAGGTGGCCAGGCGCACCGGCGTTCCGTCCGAAAGCAAGGGGCGACCGGCCTCACCGCTTCCGATGCGGTACACGTGGTAGTTCGCGGTGTAGCTGTGCCGGTAAATGCCTTCGTGGTCGCTGCTCACCAGCAATTGTTGCTCATCGGCAGAAAACTGATAGCCGGCGATCCGACCTTCACCGCCATAGATGTCCACACTCTTGGCCAACGTGTCCACCGCCTCACCCGTGCGGTAGGCATACTTCACCACGGCGTTGCCCTCCTCGGTGTACTCCAGGCTGGTGTAGTGGATGCCGTCGGCCATGGAACGGATGCCATAGACGCCTTCCGAGCGGAAAGTGGGACTGAACCAGATCTTCTCGTTGGACCACCTTTCCGTGGGAACGGTGTTTTTTTGGGCTGAAGCGGAGAGGGTAGGAAAAAGGGCCAGGCCAGCCAGAATCAATGCGATGCGCATGGTTGTGGAATATTCGATGTCACGTAAGGCCGATGATGGCCTTCGGGGTGGCAAATTAAGCCCCATGGCGACCGGTTCCTCGACCCCCCTTCCAGAGCGCGATCTCGGACGACGCATCCACACGGCGTTGCCCCACCTGGAACTCAGAGACAGCGCCGATTTGCGGGCAGAACACAGCCGCGACCACACCGAAGATCTCCAGTTCCTGCCCGACGTGGTGGCCTTTCCGAAATCCACGGCAGAAGTCGCCGAACTGCTGACTTGGGCCCACAAGGAGCGCGTGCCCGTCACCGCGGCAGGAGCGTGGACCGGCCTCAGTGGTGGAGCGCTTCCCGTAAAAGGCGGCATCAGCCTGAGCACCAAACGCCTGAACCGCATTGTCCGGATCGACGAACTCCACCACCAGCTCGTGGTCCAGCCCGGCGTCATCGTGCAGGAGATGCAGGAGGCCGTTCAGGCCAAGGGGCTTTTCTACGCGGTGGACCCGGCGAGCCGCGGAAGCTGCACCATCGGCGGCAACCTCGCTGAAAACAGCGGCGGGCCGAGGGCCGTGAAATACGGCGTCACCAAGGACTGGGTGCTCAACCTGGAAGTCGTGCTCGCCGACGGCACCGTCATCCGCACCGGCGCCGACACCCTCAAGAACAGCACCGGCTACAACCTCACGCAGCTCATGGTGGGGTCGGAGGGGACACTCGGCATCATCACCGAAGCCACCCTCAAACTGCTGCCCTGGCCGCGCTTCAACGCACTGCTGCTCGTGCCGTTCGCAGCACCTGAAGACGCTTGCCGTGCCGTGGCCGGACTGTTCCAGGACGGCAACCAACCCAGCGCGCTCGAATTCATGGAGCGCTCCGCCATCGAACTCGCCATGGCGTTCACCGGCGATCGGCAGCTCCCCCTGGCCGAGGACACACAGGCCCACCTCCTCATCGAGGTCGACGCCTTCCGCGAGGAGGACCTGATGCCACAGCTGGAACGGGTCGCCGACACCCTCGAGCGCTTCAACGCCGGAGAACCGTTGATGGCCATGGACGCGGCGGGAAA
>JAURDB010000048.1 GCA_030828175.1 Flavobacteriales bacterium | reverse complement strand
CCTGTACGCCGAAGTTGTTGACCGCAGACCCAAAGAAAACGGGTGCGACCTCTCCGCGCGCATAGGCCTCCATATCGAGGGGGTCGTACACACCCTCTACCATTTCCACGTCCTCGCGGAGTTGTGCGGCATGCTCTTCGCCCACGAGTTCATCGATGTTGGGGTCGTCCAGTCCTTCGATGTTCAAAAGGTCCTCGGTCACGCGCTGCTTGTCGCTCTGAAACAGGCGCAAAGTGCTGTCAAACAAATTGTACACCCCTTGGAATGTGTGGCCTTGGCTGATGGGCCAGGACAGTGGGCGCACCTTGATCTCCAGCTTTTCCTCGAGCTCATCGAGCAGGTCGAACCCATCGCGCCCCTCCAGGTCCATCTTGTTGATGAAGATGATGACGGGGGTGTCGCGCATCCGGCAGACTTCCATGAGCCGCTCGGTCTGGGCCTCTACGCCCTTCACACAGTCGATGACGAGGATCACGCTGTCCACCGCGGTGAGCGTCCGATAGGTGTCCTCGGCAAAGTCCCGGTGGCCGGGGGTGTCGAGCAGGTTGATGAGGCTGTCCTTGTACTCGAACGCCATCACCGAGGTCGCCACGGAGATGCCACGTTGGCGCTCGATTTCCATGAAGTCGGACGCCGCCGTCTTGGTGATCTTGTTCGACTTGACGGCGCCGGCCGTTTGGATCGCGCCACCGAAGAGCAGGAACTTCTCCGTCAGGGTGGTCTTTCCCGCGTCGGGGTGGCTGATGATGGCGAAGGTCTTTCGCCGTGCGATCTCCTGGGTCAATGCGGCCATGGGGCGGCAAAATTAACCTACTCGGCCTGCGGTGCGCTCAACAAGTTTGTCCAGCGCGCCGTCAGCGATTGACGGCCGTGGCGGCTGATGTACTTGGCACTGGCTTCTATCCGGGGAGGAATGGCGTCGGGATGGTTGCGCAAGGTGAGCAAAGCTTCCGCCAAGGCATCGGAATCTCCAGCGGGAAAGGTCCAACCCCTTCCGCCCGAAAGCAGTTCTGCCGTGCCTCCGCTGTCCGTCCCGATGATGGCGCAGCCGCTTGCCATGGCTTCCAAAGTCACGGACCCGACGCTTTCCTGGGTGGAACAGACGACCACGACATCGGATGCGATGAAGGCATTTCGCGGATAGGGTTCATAGGGCCGGAAGTGAACACGCCATTGAAGTTCTTTGTCCCGCACAAAGCCCCGCACCTCATCAAAATAGTCACTCAAAGTGTCCAAGGTGGGGTCCCCGACGATGAGGGCATGCACATCCTGCGGCAAATCCACGAGGGATGCCACCAGTACATCCTGCCCCTTTTTTCTGTCGATGCGTCCCACGAGGGTGACCACAAAGGACTCCTGGGACAGGCCCAGTTCCAAGCGCGCCTGCCGCTGGTGTTGAAGACGCTCTGTAACCGGTGTGAACCAGCGATCGTCCAAGCCCAGTGGAAGGGTATGCACCCTGTCGGGGGGAATGGGGGTGTTTCCGCAAACCTGTGCCTTGAGCCATTCGAGGGGAGTCACCCATTGGTCTATGGCACCAAAGCGAAGGCGGTGATACAGGGATCGTTTGGGCTTCGGAATCTGCATGCCCTGATGAAAGACCAAGCGGGTGCTGCCTCCAAGCATCCCGACGATGCGACGCGCCCATGCGGAGGTATCGAGGTCCCTCGGATCGCGAATCCAAAGCCAATCCGCTCCGAAGCGCATCAGCCGCGTGGCCCGATGTATGGCCGTGGCCAAGGCGAGGTAACGGGTTCCGCGCCGAATGGTCCTGCAGTCAAAAGTGTGGCCCGTTGATTCGGGCGAGTTGATGTAGGCGAGGGTGGCACGGTGCAGCGGTGACTCCGCGATGCACAGGATCCGCACATTGTGACCATCCTGGGCCATCCACCGCGCATGCCGCAGCAGATTCATCTCCAAACCTCCCCACCCTTCCGATGTGGAGAGGAACACCAACTTGAGGAATGTCCGTGAAGAGGCGGGAGCAGTTGCAGGGGTCACAGGAAATCAGGACGGATGGTGATGTCGGAGATGATGCCGTGACCTCTTGACTCCATGGCGTGGAGGACCTGTCGGGCGACGAAGTCAGGGTGCATGCCGGATTTGAATCCCGGACGGTATTGATCCAGCAATGCGGCGTCGCGCGTCTGCTCGATGAAGTCCGTATCCACTGCCCCGGGACATATGGTGGTCGACGCCACCTGGCTTTTGAGGTCCTGTCGGATGGATTCACCCAATGCGAGGACGGCATGTTTGGTAGCACAGTAGACTCCGCTGTTCGGAAAGACATTGCGCGAGGCCACAGAGCCGATGTTGATCACCAATCCTTTGCTTTCCATCAAATGGGGAAGGCAGGTGTGAAGGGTGATCAATGCTCCTTTCACGTTGACATCCACCATGTACAACCAATCGCTGAGCTCGGCTTGATCCAAGGGGGAGAAAACCCCCAGACCGGCATTGGGGATGGCCACATCGATGCCACCGAGCTCGGCGACGCACTGCTTTACCGCTTCCGAATGGGCTTCGACGTCCAGCACATCCAGGGCATGGGGAATGACCCGCCCCGCAGCGCCCCTTTGGGAGCACTCTTCTTTCAACTGCTCCAATCGGTCGAGGCGTCGGGCGGTCGCAAACACATGGTGACCTTGGGCCGTCAAGAGGCGGACGATGGCTGCGCCTATGCCACTGCTGGCACCGGTAAGAAATACGGCCTGGGGAGAGACTTCCATGCGTGAAAAATACCCCAGAGTCAGCCGGCGACGAGAAAAGCCAATCGGGAAACTTCTCCCGGTTTGCCTTCCAGGGTAAGAAAGTGAATGCCTGGGGTGAGAGGGGGAACCGGCAATGCGATGGGCGTGCCGTTGGGTGGGACCCTTCCCTCGCAGCGCTTTCGGCCCGTGGCATCGAACAGATGAAAACGCAGGGCAGGGGTGTTTTGAAAGTCCCCCGCCATCATCAGGAGGGTGTCCCCGGCCCGGGGGTTGCCCACCAGATGCCAATGGGCGAAAGAAGGAGCGTTCACTTGTTGAGCCAGGCACGTCAAAAGGTCCTGCTTGAGCGCAGCGAAAACGTCTTGTTCTACCTGATAGAATGCGCTCGCATCGCCGGAACCATAGCCGTCCCATTTCCCATTGGTGACAAACACGAAGTTCCATTCACCTCCTGGGGTAGCATAGGCATCGCTGATGAGTCCATAGGCCTCACCCGGATGTCCAATGAATGGTGATACAGCGACGTCCGGAATCACTTCATCTGCACCCATTCCGCTGGCTGCGAGGTGCAATCCGTCCGCCCATTGATTGAACAGGCCGTAGTAGGGATTGCCATTCGAGCCATCGTAGCTCCACTGGGGCGATTGCAATTGGCCCAACGCATCTGGCCCCAGCAGGGTGAGCGGCGCGCCCTCTGCTCCCAGTGCGGACCCCGTGCTCCAAAGGCGTGCAAGCTGGGTCAAGTCACGGGCCGAAATGCGCAGTCCACCTTGCGGGGAGAATGCCACCGCATTGGTTCCAGGCAAATATTCAGACCAGTCAGGTCCGGTCGGCATCACTCCGTTGTAATGGTCGGCTTGGGGAACCCACTGGCCGTCCACCTGACGGTAGAGCACGGCGAGATCGGCGATGTTGTCGAGGTCCTGCACGCGGAAACCGGCATCCAGCCCGTACGGTCCGAAGAGCAGCGCCTCCATGAGCTGATCGAACCGCAGGCCCGTGGCCGCCTCCATGACGGTGGCAAGCACGCCGAAATTCAAATTGGCATATTGGAAGTAGGCACCGGGTTCAGCCGCCCCCCACATGTCCGAAGTGTAATAGGCACCGCCGGTTTGCAAGACGGAGGACAGCGAAGGGACATCTGGAATTTCGTTGTAGGAAGCGGAGAGGAAATCGCTGTAACCCGAACCGTCCCTGATTCCCGAGGTGTGGGTCAGAAGGTGCCGCACGGTGAGCTCAACTTCAGGGTGGGAAGGGTGGAAGGGGGGATCCTCCAGGTAAAGTCCCAGTGGGGCGCTGAGGTCCAGCGTCTCTTGTTCAGCGAGCTTGGCCGCGGCAAGGGCGACGACCGCCTTGCTGATGGAAGCCATCCGGAAAGTGGTGCCGGATTCGACCTCCCAGCCATCGTCGATGTCGCGGAAACCAGCGTGGACTTCCAAAGACAGTTCAGATCCACATCGGGTTGCGACACTCATGCCGGCGAGCCCGTGGACTTCCAGAATTTCGGATAGATCAATGGTTTGTGCCTTCGCTGCTTCGTCGCATACCGAGAAGAGCAAGAACAGAATGAGGAAAAGCTGTGGCATGCAACGGGCCATGCCCGAATTTACATTCCCACATCAACAAAGCGCCCAGGGGACCTCGAGGTGAAAGGTGGGAATCTTCACCTGGAAGAGGGGGGCTTCTGTGCGTTGATTGGATTGCACCTCATAAATGCCGGACATGGTTCCCAGACAGCTCTTCAAGTCACAAGCACTGTCGTATTCAAAAACGCGACCGGGAAGAATTTCGGGTTGAACACCGACAATTCCGGATCCTTCCACTTCGCGAACGTGTCCAATGGAATCGACAATGTGCCAGCGGCGCTTGAGAACCTTGATTCCCTGCGGGCTTTTGTTCTCAATGGTAATACTGTAAGAGAAGATGAAGCGCTGGTCCATCGGCTTTGAAAATTCCGGCTCGAATCTGCTTCGGACATGCACGCGAATTCCGTCAGTGGTGGCCCGATATACCCGTGTCCTCTTCATGTTTATGAAGTTAACCATAAAGAAGATTAAATCCGAATAATAATCGACGAAAATCACCAACTCACATTCGTCATTCCAATGACGCGGTCCTCTCCATCCGGCGCGGGAGCATGCACGAAGACGTGGTAGGCATTGGGTGTACTTCCGTGGTTGGCTTCGAACTCCACTTCGGTTCCAGGCGTCGCAGTGACATAACGGTAGTCGTACCATCCCTGCTTCAGGAGACAATTCAGACGATAGACCTGACCTTCTGCATCGTAATTCATGCGAAAGTCCGGATCCAGGGCCCAGCCCGACAGTGCGCCGTAGACATAAACGTCCGGAACGTTGCCGAAGTCCTTGTGCTCCAAGGAGAACCGGACATCCAGGTAATCCGACGTCAATTCCACATCGTCAAAACGATCGTTGTGCACGGTAAAAGCACCGTTGAGATCGGGGCGGCCCACCTGCATCCGGAACCTGCGCGACGCGTCGGTGGCCAAGACCATGTTCCACATGGGGCCATCTGCAGCGCGGGACTCGCGGATGGCGTCGATACCCGGCGCGAGGTAGGAGAGGGATTTGAGGTCGGCCGAACGCCACCTGTCCGCACCGGCAAAGGTCAACAGCGGCGATTGGTCGAACCGGACCACGTCTCCTCGCACCATGGAAGCCTGAACATCGAAGGCCCCGTCCATCCATTCGACATTGCGCAACACACTCAAGCGGATGTCGCGCATGGGGACGGACCATCTGTGACCGGGGGGCAATGCGACCTCCACTTCGAGCCTTTGGTGGGTCGGTACCCGATCGGCTTCATAAGGGCGCTTGTTGACGACGGTTATCTCGGCCAACTTTTCATACACGACGAGCCGCCTGGTCAGAACCACGTCATCGGGATCCCCTTCCTTGTGAACGATCAGGAGATAATTTCCGCTCCGCGTCGGCCTGAGGTTGTCTGAAGGAATGGTCGCCGCTGCGCAAGTGAAGGGGACGCTGCCCCCGAAGCTGGCTTCGGTGTACTCTATGCGATCGGGTGCCCAACCTTCCAAGCAATCCCAATCCCTGAGATCGGAAAAGGCACTCCAGTCCGAATGGCAATGTGCCAGGGTCCAGGCGTAATCGGGCCAATCCTCGGAGAGGTCGTCAAACTTCAGGAGGAGGGGGGCTTCTCCATTCAATTCGAGAAAGGGCCCGCCCAACGGAGCTCCTTCGGGGTGAAGCCGGACACTCTTGATGTGCGGGGCGGTGTAGGCGATGGGAACGGTGGGTTGTCCCTGCAAATGCAAGCAGCAGAGCAAGGGCAGGAGCAACCAGGTAAACCGCAATGAGAAATCACTCAGCACTTGCCGAAATTACCGCTCCTGTGCCGGTTCACCCCCGATTGTGGACAACGCAGGACCATACAGGCATCCACTTCCCATCCGAAGCACTCTGCGCAGTACATTTGCGGCGCAAAATCAGCACGTACAGCGACATGCCTGCATCCGTAAAGATCCGGAAGGGTTTGGACATCCGCCTGAAGGGGACCGTCCAAAGTGCCTCGCACGCCCTCCCCGCCGCAGACCGCTTCTCCATCCACCCCACCGATTTCCACGGCCTCGTGCCGCGCATGGCCGCGAAGGCGGGGACGGAGGTGAAGGCGGGAGAAGTCTTGTTCACAGATAAAAAGAGCCCGGACATCAAGTTCGTGAGTGCCGTTTCCGGTACGGTTCAAGAGCCGGTCCGCGGCGAAAAGCGCCGCATCCTGCGCGTGGACGTGGTGGCCTCCGGTACCGATGCCGTGAGCCATCCCAGCGTGGATCCGACCGCAGCTGAGGGCGATGCAGTCCGGGCTGCCATGCTCGAACGCGGATATTGGCCCATGTTGCGCCAGCGTCCCTTCGATGTCATGCCGGCGGCCGACAGCAGGCCCCGTGACATTTTCGTCAGCGGCTTCGACTCTGCGCCCCTGGCGCCTACCGCAGCCATGGTGCTGGAGGGGCGCCTCGACGCCTTCCGCGCCGGATGCGCCTACCTGAATTCCATGCTGCCCAATGGCCGCAAGGTTCAGCTCGGCGTGAAAGCCGGAGACGACTTTTTCTCCTCGGTCAGCGAAGCCGACATCACATCCTTCTCCGGCCCGCACCCCGCAGGCAATGTAGGCGTGCAGATTCACGAAGTGGCCCCCATGAACAAGGGCGAAGTCGTCTGGACGGTCGGCATGCAGGACGTCGCCAACATCGGCGAGGGACTCATGGGCGGATCCTACGTCTGCAAGCGCACGGTGGCCCTCACGGGTTCCCGCTCCCAACCCGCCTTGCTCCGGACCACGATCGGAACGCCCATGGCGGACATCGTCAAGGACCGCGTCATGATGGAGGACACCCGTGTGATTTCAGGCAATGTCTTGACCGGCTCTGTGCGCGGTGAGGACGGTGCCCTCGGCTTCTTTGACCAGCAGGTGACCTGCATCCCCGAAGGCCACGAGCCCTTGTTCTTCCTGACCAAAGGCTGGCTCGGCCCCGGTTTCGACAAGTTCAGCGCCTCCCGCGCCTTCCCGACCTGGCTGATGCCCAAGGGGAAGGAGTACGATCTGAACACCAACAACAACGGAGAGGAGCGGGCCTTCGTGGTCAGCGGCCAGTACGACGCCGTATTCCCGTTTGACATCTACCCGGTACAGCTCATCAAGTCCATCATGGTCGGTGACATCGACCGCATGGAGAAGCTCGGGATCTACGAGGTCGCTCCTGAGGACTTCGCCTTGTGCGAATACGTCTGCACGTCCAAGCTTGCCGTTCAGGACATCGTCCGGAAGGGCTTGGATCAAATGATCGAGGAATTCGCCTGATTTCGAAACGCAAGAGAAGCACATTCACCATGAAGGCATTGCAAAAACTCATTGAGGAGCGCGTCAAGCCCAACTTCGAAGAAGGGGGCAAGCTCAACCGCTTCTGGGTCGTCTTTGACGCCCTGGAGACGTTCCTCTTCACCCCGGGCCACACCACGGCCAAGGGTGTACACGTCCGCGACGGCATCGACTTGAAGCGCACCATGTTCCTGGTCATCGTGGCCATGGTTCCCGCCCTTCTGTTCGGCACGTGGAACATCGGACATCAGTACTATCTGAGCATCGGTGAGATCACCACTTCCGACGCCTGGAGTGTGATGTTCCTGGACAAGGTCATCGTGGGCGCCATCAAGGTGGTGCCCCTCATCGTGGTCAGTTATGCCACCGGCCTCGGCATCGAGTTCGTGATCGCGGGCATGAACGGACACGCCATCAACGAGGGCTTCCTCGTCAGCGGCATGCTCATCCCGCTCATCATGCCGGTCGACGTTCCACTGTGGATGGTCGCAGTGGCCACCGCCTTCGCGGTGCTCATCGCCAAGGAGGTCTTCGGCGGAACGGGCATGAACATCCTGAATGTGGCCCTCACGGCGCGCGCGTTCCTGTTCTTCGCCTATCCGAAGCAGATGTCCGGCGAGATCTGGATCCACGATGTGATGGCCTCCAAGACCGGCGGCGTTTTGGCCGACGGATACACCGGTGCTACCGCCCTCGGTCATCTGGCCAACACCGTGGGACAGCCCGTCCAGGGTGAGGTCTCCAACGGGGTGATGGCCATGTTCGCCGACGGCGGCATGTTCTCCCTCATGAACTGCTTCATCGGCAACATTCCCGGCTCCGTGGCCGAGACCAGTGCCCTCGCTGCCCTCATCGGTGCCGCCATCCTCATCTGGACCGGCATCGGCAGCTGGCGCATCATCTCCAGCTTCATCGTGGGCGGCCTTGTGATGGGTGTGATCTTCAATGCCCTGGCCTTGAACGCCTACATGACCATCGGCCCGGTCCACCAGATCGTGATGGGCGGCTTCATGTTCGGCGCGGTCTTCATGGCCACAGACCCGGTCAGCGCAGCCCAGACCAATACCGGCAAGTGGGTCTACGGATTCCTCGGCGGTCTCTTCTCCATCATGATCCGCGTCTTCAATCCGGCCTACCCGGAGGGCGTCATGATGGCCATCCTGTTCATGAACGTCATGGCACCGACCATCGACCATTACGTGATCGAATCCAACATTCGCCGCCGCGAGAAGCGCCTTTCCGCTTCCGCCGCTGTTGCCTGACCCTGAGAATCCGATTTAGACCATGGCATTCAACAAGAACTCCAACGGATACACCTTCCTTTTCGCCATCGTCATGGTGGTGTTGGTGGGTGCCATCCTCGCCTCCTTGAGTTTGTCGCTCAAGCCGCAGCAGAAGGCCAACCAAGCCGAGAAGAAGATGATGAACATCCTCGGCGCCATCGGCGTTCCGAGTGAGCGCGGTGCGGTCAAGCCCATCTTCGCCGAATATGTCACCGCGCGCGTCTCCATCGACAGTGAAGGCCGTCAGGTGAACTCCATCTCAGGTGAAGTGGATCCGTCCAACGCCACGGACCCCTTCAACATCGATGTGCAGAAGGATTACCGCAGCAAGGCCCCGGCCAGCGAGCTGAACTTTCCGCTCTTCACGTGCAAGAAGGACGGGCAAGACCTCTACGTGGTTCCCGTCGTGGGCAAGGGCCTGTGGGGTCCCATCTGGGGATACGTCGCGCTTGAGTCCGACATGGAGACCATTTACGGGGCCGTGTTCGACCACAAGACCGAGACCCCGGGACTGGGCGCCGAGATCAAGGAAGGATTCTTCCAGGCGCCGTTCAAGGGCAAAAAGATCAACAACGTGGCCCCGCACTTCGCCGTGGTGAAGGGGGGCGCGCCGACGACGGATTACTCCGTGGACGGCATCACCGGAGGGACGATCACCTCCAAGGGGGTGGGTGAGATGGTCGACCGGACCATGGGCATCTACCTCAAGTATTTCCAATCCGCTCCGAAAGCACAGAAGTGATGAGCACCGATACAGCCACGGCCGTTGCGCCGAAGAAGGAGTCGCTCTTCTCCAAGAAGAACCGCAGGCTTCTGACCGATCCGCTGGACGACAGCAACCCCATCACGGTACAGGTGCTCGGCATCTGCTCCGCCCTCGCCATCACGGTGCAGGTGCAGCAGGCAGTCATCATGAGCCTCGCCGTGCTCTTCGTGATGATCGGCGGCAACGTCATCATCTCCTTGATGCGGAACATCATTCCGGACCGCATCCGCATCATCGTGCAGCTCGTGGTCATCGCCTCGCTCGTGATCATCGTGGACGAGGTCCTGAAGGCCTACAGCCCGGACATCTCCGAGAAGCTGTCGGTCTTCGTGGGATTGATCATCACCAACTGCATCATCATGGGGCGCCTCGAGGCCTTCGCTTTGGGCAACAAGCCTGGTCCGTCCATGCTGGACGCCATCGGCAACGCCATGGGATACGCTTGGATCTTGCTCGCCGTCGCCCTTGTGCGCGAGGTGTTCGGCAGCGGCGCCATCAGCTTCCCCGGCATGGGCCAGGTGAAGTTCCTGCCGGAGAGCTGGTTCATGGCCAATGGCGGTTTCTATGAGAACAACAACCTGATGATCCTGCCGCCCATGGCACTTGTGACCGTAGGGGTCATCATCTGGATCCAACGGGCACGCAACCGCAGCCTCATCGAGGAGAACTGAACAAAGGCAAGACAATGGAATACCTCAGCTTATTCGTAAAGGGGATCTTCGTCGAGAACATGATCTTCGCCTACTTCCTGGGCATGTGTTCGTACCTCGCGGTCTCCAAGACGGTGAAGACGGCCGTCGGCCTGGGATTCGCCGTGATCTTCGTCCTGGGCATCACCGTCCCAATCAACTACCTGCTCGAGAACTTCGTCCTCAAGGAAGGTGCACTCACCTGGCTCAGCCCCGAGTACGCCACCGTCGACCTCAGCTTCCTGAGCTTCATCATGTTCATCGCGGTCATCGCTTCCATGGTGCAGCTGGTGGAAATGATCGTCGAGAAGTTCGCACCGGCCCTGTACGGGGCCCTGGGCATCTTCCTGCCGCTCATCGCGGTGAACTGCTCCATCCTCGGAGGGGCCTTGTTCATGCAGGAGCGCCAGTATCCCAGCATCGGTGAGGCCACCGTCTTCGGCCTCGGCTCAGGCGTGGGCTGGCTGCTCGCCATCGTGGCCATCGCCGCCATCCGTGAGAAGATCCGCTACTCCAACATCCCTGATCCGTTGAAGGGTCTGGGCATCACCTTCATCCTCACCGGCCTCATGGGCATGGCCTTCATGGCCTTCATGGGCATCGAAATCTGAGCAAGCATCATGACCACCACGATTCTTCTCACCATCGCGTTCTTCCTGGCTGTCATCCTGCTTTTGGTCAGCCTGCTGTTGTTCGCGAAGTCCCGTCTCTCTCCGAGCGGCAAGCTCAAGCTGGTCATCAACGGCGAGCGTACCATCGAGGTCGACGGAGGCAGTACGCTGCTGACCACCCTCGGCAATGCCGGTGTCTTCCTGCCCTCCGCCTGTGGAGGGGGTGGCACCTGCGTCCAGTGCCGTTGTCAGGTTCCCGCCGGCGGTGGCACCATTCTCCCCACGGAGGAGCCCCATTTCTCCCGCAAGGAGATCGCCGACCACTGGCGCCTCGGTTGCCAGGTCAAGGTCAAGGAGGACATGGAAATCCAGGTCCCCGAAGAGGTCTTCGGCATCAAGAAGTGGGAGTGCGAAGTCGTTTCCAACTACAACGTGGCCTCCTTCATCAAGGAGTTCGTCGTGCGTTTGCCGGAAGGGGAATCGCTGGACTTCGAGGCTGGCGGATACATCCAGGTGGACGTCCCCACCACGACCGTGGAGTACAAGGACATCGACATCACGGCTCACCCTGAGCACCACAAGGACCCCAAGACCTTCCAAAGCGAGTGGGACAAGTTTGGTCTTTGGGACCTCAAAATGGTCAACGACGAGCCCATCGTCCGCGCCTACTCCATGGCCAACCACCCCGCCGAGGGCAACATCGTGATGCTCAACATCCGGATTGCCACCCCGCCGTGGGACCGCGCCCGCAACGCTTGGATGAACGTGAACCCGGGCATCTGCTCCAGCTACGTGTTCGGCTGCAAGCCCGGAGACAAGTGCACCATCAGTGGACCCTACGGTGAGTTCTTCATCAAGGAGACGGATGCCGAAATGGTCTACATCGGCGGTGGTGCCGGCATGGCCCCCATGCGCAGCCACCTCTTCCACCTCTTCCACACGGTGAAGACCGGCCGCAAGGTGACCTTCTACTACGGTGGACGTTCCCGCCGTGAGCTCTTCTATCTGGAGGATTTCCGCAAGATCGAGCAGGAGTTCCCCAACTTCAAATTCCACGTCGTCCTGAGCGATCCGACCGAAGAGGACAACTGGAACGAGAAGAAGACGGTGGAAGACGAAGGCGATGGCTTCCTCGGTTTCGTGCACAACGCGGTGATCGAGCATCACCTCAAGCCGCACGAAGCGCCGGAGGACATCGAGTTCTACTTCTGCGGTCCGCCGCTGATGAACCAGGCCGTTCTCAAGATGTGCGACGATTGGGGCGTGCCGCCCGAGAACGTGGCCTTCGACGACTTCGGAGGATGATGCGCCCGGCGACATCACCATGGGAAACCGCCAGCCACGCGCTGGCGGTCCCGTTTGTAACCGCCGCCCTGCTGCTGGGTGGGTGTGGAAGCACGGTCGCGGATTCCACCGCTCCGACGGCACCTGCCCCTTCCACCGAAGGGCTGCAGGAACACCGGGGCGAAGCACAGGGGACGACATACTCCATCAAATACGTCTCGGACGATCGGCTGGAGGATGCCGTTTTCGAGGACATCCTGGAAATGGTGGACCGCGAGGTGAACCTCTGGCGCCCGGACAGCCGCATCAACGCCATCAACGCGTGGGACCGCACCGATTCGCTCTTCGGTTTCGTGGATTCCACCCAGATCATCGGCCCGCTGTGGGCGCTCTCCGAGGAGCTGCACGAACTCACCCGAGGCGCCTTCGATCCCACCGTGAGCCCCTTGGTGGAGCTCTGGGGGTTCGGTTTGTCCGAGATGGGCAAGGTGGGCGAGCGCGAAGTGGACAGCGTGATGGCCTTCGTGGGCCTCTTGCCGGACCGCTTTGACATGAACGAGGAAGAGGAGGACGGATGGTACAAGGCCACGTGGGTGCGCAAGGGCGATCCCCGAGCGGCCCTTGACTTCAACGCCATTGCACAAGGGTACACCGTGGACCTGTTGATGGAAGCGCTCCGTGAACGGGACATCCTGAACGCCATGGTGGAGCTCGGCGGTGAGGTGGTCTGTCGCGGAGTCAATCCCGGCGGCGAGCCCTGGCGCATTGCAGTGGACCGACCGGTGGAAGGCAGCGGGGCAGGAGACCGTTCCTTCGAGCTCGTGGTGTCCGTCCGGGACAAGGCCATCTGCACCAGTGGCAGCTATCGCAAATTCCACGAGGTGGACGGCAGAAAAATGAGCCACACCATAGACCCCGGTACGGGCTATCCGGCGCACAATGGCTTGCTGAGCGCCACCGTCATGGCGCCCACGGCTGCCTATGCCGACGCCCTGGCTACGGCCTTCATGGTCTTGGGTGCGGAACAGACCAAGGGTTTCCTGTCCCTGCATGCCCATCTGGGTCTGGACGTCCTGCTGATGTCAGACGATGGTGCAGGCGGATACGAAGTATGGACTTCTCCTGGCTTCGACGCCGTCTCTACCCGCCCATCATGATGGGACCGTTCAGGCGGCTTCCGTGATGTCTTCCTTGCGGCATTGGTCCTGAGGCCGGGCGCCACAGATGGAACAGTTGCCGCCTTCGTTTTTCAGCAGGGGGTTGTTGCTGGAACACGTGCCGCTGAATTCTCCGTCTTTCTTGACCAGGATTTTGATGGCAATTCCTGCGAAACCCAGGGCCAACAGCCCAATGGTCAAAACGATCGTTTCAAATCCCATGGGACTAAGTTACGCGGGTTCTTGAGGCCAAGAAAGTGCATCAGTTGAGGAATCAGGGGGACAAATTGAGATTTGGTGCATTGAAACAAACCATTCGTCGAATAAATTCGTATCTTCATAGAACCAGATTCTCATATATGTCCGCATCTATTCTTTCCCGCGGTTGTCTGCTGACGCTTTTTTTGGTTTTGTTGATCCATCCCATGGAGGGGCAGGATTGTGGATGCCTTCCCTATGACCAAAGGCCGGTTGTTACATTGACGGACAATGGCGGCGCTGGAACGGGTACCATGACCCTCGGGTGTGACAACATCTATCTGCTCGACGGTTTCGTGTATGTCAACGCAGGAGATGTATTGACCATCGAACCGGGAACGGTGATACAGGCCAAAGAAGGGCAGGGTGAATCGGCGAGCTGTTTGATCGTGGCTCGGGATGCGCAAATCCAAGCGGATGGAACGGCAGATTGTCCCATCATCTTTACATACGAAGGAGACCCATTGACAGGTGCCACACCCTACAACGTAAGGGGACTCTGGGGCGGCGTCATCATCAATGGAAACGGCATTTTGAATACGTACTTCAATGCGAACAATTCATCCTTTGGGGATGATTGGGCCGAGGGCATCAGTGACCCTTCGGGAGCAGGAAGGGACCTATACGGAGGACTGGACAATTCCGAATCGAGTGGAACCTTGCGTCACGTGTCCATTCGTCACGCAGGCAGTGAGATGCCCAATCCCCCGGTCAACTTCAACAACCAGGTCAACGGCGATGAGACCAATGGCCTGAGTTTGAATGGCGTGGGCTCGGCTACTACGATCGAGTACATCGAAATCGTTTCCACACTTGACGATGGCTTGCAAATCATGGGTGGCTCTGCCAACCTGAAGTACGTCGCCGTGGCCTTCAGCTCAGAAGAGAACCTCGAATACGACCAGGGCTGGGTTGGAGACATGCAGTACTTCTTGTCCATTCTCGACCAGCCCGACCAAGTAGGAGAGCACGGTTTCGATCTGGAGGGGGATGACTTTGAATTCCAGGATGTCACCCTGAGCTTTCTTCCATACACCAACCCGCAGATTGCCAATTTCACTTCCATCGGTCACGACGCCGCGACAGCTGTTCGCTGGCACAACGGCGGGGGAGGAAGGCTCTACAATGGCATCTTTCAGCATTGGGACTTCGGCATTGACTTCGAGGACAACGATCCCTGCGACGCCTACGAACTCTTCCTGTTCGGACAGCTCGAAATCCACAACAACAGGTTCTGGAACGTGGGTGACAGCCTCGCGTTGGACACCATGATTCTGTACGAGGGGCCGGTGTGGAACGGCAACATGCAAATCCAGAATCACTTTGTGGCCAACAACAACGTCGCTGCCAATTCCGGCATCGATGACACCTTTGAAGCCTTGGCAGGGTACATCACCTCCGGGTTGGACTTGACACCTGCCGCAGGTGATTCTGTTCCTGCTGCCCATCAACCCGTCGGCACTTTTTTCGATCCAGTGGACTATGTGGGAGCTTTCGACCCCAATGGAGACAACTGGCTGGCCGGTTCCTACCTGGAACAGTTGGGCATGTTTTATTCAGGGGACATTCCCGGCTGCACTTACAGTTGGGCCTGCAACTACGATGCCACGGCCAACTTGGACGATGGATCCTGCGACATCATCACCTGTGCAGGATGCACGTATGAATCTGCATCTAACTACAACGCCGCTGCCTTGTTTGACGACGGAAGTTGTGCATTCGCTGGAGGAGCGAATCCATGCCCAACCGATGTGGATGGAGACGGAACCACGGGTGTGAACGACCTGCTTGAAATCCTTTCCTTGTTTGGCGCAACCTGCACCAATTGATACCGGTCACATGCCGGAATAAGGGGTTCCTCCCCGCATGACATATCCGAAGCCGAAGGCCGGATGATGGGCCCTGAAACCGTGGGTGTGCAATGCGATGCGGCCCCACCAATTTTCTTTGAGGTGCCATTGGAACACAACGCGGTTGTATTGTCCTTCCTCTTCCTGCCAGCGCACGGGATATCTGCCGTGAACAAGGTCAACCTGCACCCGTGTAAAGCGAATCTGAAAGCCTGCGTGCACCCCGATACCGCTGTGCCCTGGCCGGAACAAGCCCATGACGCCCGCGATATATCCCCATTTCCCACCCCGACCGAATCTGCGGTCCATTGAGAGCTCAGCGGTGTTCTCTCGAGCGTCCAAAGGGGCGGGCTGACGTCTTCCTCCCGCCATTTGAATCTGCCAACCTTTCACAGGTGCTGGAAGCAGCGACAAACGAAGGGTGGTGTCCTGCCTTGCTGCCCATTTTGGGGGGCTGCCGGGCCAACTTGTAGAGAGCCCGATGCGGAACACGTTGGTGCCGAGGTTGGGTTGGGTAAAGGAGGCGTTGCTCTGGTGGTCCAATGTGAGGTGAAAGCCCAGCC
>JAURDB010000047.1 GCA_030828175.1 Flavobacteriales bacterium | reverse complement strand
CTGCGTCAGCTGTGCAAGTCCCGCCGCACACTCCAACGGCATCCAATTGGTTGCCATCACAGTCACAATCACCCGCGGGCTGGTCAAAGCATCCGCAACTGTATACTGCACCAGGCCCATCACATACACCGCATGCGTCCACGACAGCGCAAGAGCCATCGTCCTCCGTCGCAGCAGGGTCGTAGTTACAAGCCGCTGCGTCCATGCACCCCAACAATTCCAGATCGTCACAGACACCATTGTCGTTTACATCGGCGGAGCAGCCGCCTCCACAAACCCCAAGGGCATCGAGCTGATTGCCGTTACAATCGCAGTCCCCAGCGGGAATGTCATTGCAACCACATTCGTAAATGGCCCCAGGACCGTTACACACATTGCACGCATCATACGCTCCGATACAGGGGTCGACATCATCACAAATGCCATCAGAATCCGTATCCGAGCATGCAATGACACCATTCAAAATGACGGAGTCAATGAAGTAATCAATGTTCTTAACTGTGGTCGTCATTTCGATCGAAATGACGCCCGATGTCTCGTTTAGATAATGGGTAGATGGAATGGTCCAAGAATTGGTTGCCACCGAAGCGCCCATTGGCATGCCTCCTTCAGAGACCAAAACCCCATTAAAATAAATGCCGTAAACCCAGGCGTTGTTTGCACCTGATCTGTATCCAGCAATACTCAGAACGAGGTCTCCAGCATTCGTGATGTCAACTACATCACTGGTCCAGGTCATTGACCAACTTTGGGGAGTATTGTCACTCGGGATGGCAAACTGCAGTTCACCTGGGGCAACGACAGACAGCGATCCGGTGCCTGTTTCCGCGGCTGTCCATCCATCGGGGCTTGCACCTGACGTTCCGTCACTGCCCAAATCCGCATCGAAATTCGCTTCGTAGAGTTGGACCTGGGCTGAAAGGGTGGAGAAGAATGGAGGAAGGGCAAGTAGAAAACCCAGTCCCAAAAGGACGGGGTACAGCGAGGAAAGTTTCTGGCGCGGCACGGGCATTTGGCAATAAATCGGTCCACACCAAAGCTATTTTGCCGGGCGCCATTATCAACCAAGTTTAGGGGTGCCGAAACCACCTCTCTGCCATTTCATTATACAGAAAATCGATATAATCGGTCAATCGCACAGCATAATTCGACGAATCCCCCGTTCACAAGTGACCTCAGGCAAACTGCATTTCAAATAACCTGCTGTACAGGCCGTTACGTGATAACAATTCATCGTGAGGCCCTGACTCCATGATGCACCCAGAATCCAGAACAAAAATGCGGTCCGCATCACGGATGGTTGACAGCCTGTGTGCCACAATCACACTCGTTCTATTTTGCCGCAACCGAGCTGTGGCCTCTTGGATCAATTGCTCGCTTTCGGGATCAATAGAACTCGTCGCCTCATCCAGCACCAGAATGCCTGGACGCTGGGCATAGGCGCGAACGAAGGCAATGAGCTGTCGCTGACCGGTAGACAAACGAACACCCCGCTCCTTCACATCGTATTGAAGCCCCCCAGGAAGCCGCTCAACCCACGGCCGCACACCCACAGCATCCACAGCTTCCTCCACCGTCGAGAGGGGTACATCCGACTCGAACAACGTGATGTTATCCAACAGAGAACCAGTAAACAAGAACACATCCTGAAGCACCACACCGAGTGACTTCCTCAAGACATCCAATGGAATGGCCCTCAGGTCTATTCCGTCGATTGTAATCCGCCCTTTCTGGTACTCATAGAATCTACTCAGAAGGTTGATGATGCTGCTCTTTCCTGCCCCTGTCGCCCCAACAAAGGCCACGCATTCCCCTGCCTGGACTTCGAAACTCACCCCCTTCAACACCCACTCCTCACCGCGGTAAGCAAACCAGACATCTTCAAACACAATATGCCCCTGCAGGTCCAGCACCTCAGCCCCCTCAGTTGACAGGGGCTCAGGCAGCGTTTCGTCCAAGTCAAGCAGATGGAAGACCCGGCTCGCATTGACGATGCCCATCTGAAGGACATTGAACCGATCCGCCAATTGACGAATGGGCCGATACAGCATGAAAACGTAGAGAATGAACTGAAGCACAAGCCCCAAGGTCATCTGGCCCTGCGCCACACCGTCCACACCGAACCAGAGCAGCAGCGCCACGCTGGTGGCAGACAGCATCTCCACAATCGGAAAAAAGATGGAAAACGCCCAAATGGAGCGGATGTTGGCGGCCCGGTGAGCCGCATTGTGCTTGGCGAACTTTTCGCGCTCAGCCTCCTCCCGACCAAACGCCTGAATCACACCCATTCCCGTGACGTGCTCCTGCACAAAAACATTGATCCTGGACACCTCATTCCTGACCGCGACAAAAGCCTTCTTGATCGCCTTTTGAAACACCCGTGTGGCCAAAAACAATATGGGTATGGGAAGCAGCACGACTGCCGTCAGTGGCACATCGACCCACAACATCGCCCCTATGATGACGGCCAATTTGAGGATGTCACCAATGGCATTCAGAAGGCCATTCGAAAACACATCCGCAATGCCATCCACATCACCAACATGACGAGTAACCAATTGACCAACAGGAGTTTGGTCAAAATACTTCAAGCGGAACTTTAGCACGTGGTCGTACAATTCCGAGCGCAAGTCCAGCGTGACACTCTGCGCCACCCAGTTCGCCCAATACGTCTGCCAGAACTGGATCAGCGCCTCGACGACAATCAATCCCACCACCATCAGGAAGACCACCCACAGTCCTTTCTCATCCCCCTTCGCAATGTGGTCATCCAAAGCGATGCGAATGAGGTAAGGACGGATCCAACTCATTCCGGCAAGGATGACCACCAGCCCACCTGTCATCAGGAAACGCCTGCGATAAGGTTGCACCCGATCCAAAATGCGTCGCAATACACGGGCATCAAAAATCCTACCTGTGGTCTCAGGTGCGCTCATGCCGAAAGAAAGGGGTATTCCACACGGGAAAGGTAGAGCCCACAAGCCGGCGCAGACCCACTTGCCTCGTTGCGATCCAAAGAACCCACAATCCTCTTGACCTCTGCAGCAGACATGCGCCCTTTGCCCACATCCAGCAGGGTGCCCACCACCGCTCGTACCATGTTGCGCAAAAATCGATCGGCCACCACATGGAATTCCAGCGTATGCGATCCCGTCTCGATCCACTCCGCCCGACGCACATCACAAAGGGTCGTCTTTTGC
Source organism: Flavobacteriales bacterium (assembly GCA_030828175.1). GTDB lineage: Bacteria > Bacteroidota > Bacteroidia > Flavobacteriales_D > Sanyastnellaceae > UBA8752. The sequence continues at coordinate 12,984 of JAURDB010000047.1, read as the reverse complement.
CCCCCTCCCGCCTTACAGAAAGCGGCAAAGTCGCCCTGAAACACGAGATGCGCTGCAGCCTGATTCATGGCAGCGACATCCAAAGCTTGGTATACCCGAGCGCTCCGGCCTTCCAGGAAGGGATCCTTGTATGTGTGGACGCGGTAAGTATAGGCCCGCTCCCGCGCATCAAAACGAGCATGAGACCGCTCTTCTACCTCGAAAATCCTGCGGACCCCGATGTCTGGGGGGAGCATGCCATTGAGCTTCCAGGCCGCCTGCTTCCAATCAGAGAAGCGCGGCCCAAATTCTCCATGCCAATCGAAATGGGCATAAAAGGCAGAAGCATGCACCCCTGTATCGGTGCGCCCACATCCCACCACCACGGTGTGGACCCCCAACAGGTCCGACAACCTCTCCTCGAGCACCTGCTGCACTGAAATGGAGGACGGCTGACGCTGCCACCCATGGTAGGCAGTTCCGTCATACGAAAGGTCCAGGAAACAGCGCACGGCTCAGCGCCTCGGGGGTCAAGCCCAGTTGACGATGCCCTCGTGCTGGTATTCGCCCGCCGACAGCTTGTCCTTGACCTTCTTGAAGGTATCAATGGTGTACGCCACGTCTTCCAAGGTGTGCACTGCCGTAGGGATCAAGCGCAACATGATCACGTCCTTCGGAACAACCGGATACACCACGATGGAACAGAAAATCCCGTGGTTCTCGCGCAAATCCAGGGTCAAGTTCGTGGCTTCACCCAGCCCTCCCTGCAAGAAAACAGGCGTTACACAGCTGTTGGTATCCCCGATGTTGAACCCTGCGTCGCGAAGGCCTGACTGCAATGCCGACGCCACCGTCCAGAGCCTCTCCTTGTGTTCGGGCTGTGTCGTCATCATTTCCAGACGCTTCAGGGCCCCGATCACGATCGGCATGGGCAGGGACTTGGCGAAGGTCTGCGAACGCATGTTGTAGCGCAGGTAGTCGATGACATCCTTTTGCCCAGCCACGAAAGCTCCCACCGTTGCCATGGCTTTTGCAAAGGTTCCGAAGTAGACGTCAATCTCGGCGTGACAACCTTGTTCATCGCCCGCGCCACGTCCGTTTTCACCCACCGTACCAAAACCGTGGGCGTCGTCTACAAACAACCGGAATCCATACTTCTCCTTGTAGCTCACAATCTCCTTGAGCTTGCCCTGGTCACCGGCCATTCCAAAGACACCTTCGGTCACCACCAAGATGCCTCCACCGGTTTGTTCTGTCAAATTCTTGGCGCGCTCCAACTGCTTTTCGAAACTCTCCATGTCATTGTGCGTGAACACAAAGCGCTTTCCTTGATGAAGTCTTACTCCATCAATCATGCAAGCGTGACTCTCGCTGTCATACACAATCACATCGTGCCGATTCACCAATGCCTCGATGGCACTTTGGCAACCTTGGTAGCCGTAGTTCAAAAGGAAGGCATCCTCCTTTTGCATGAAGTCAGCGAGGCGTTCCTCCAGCAACTCGTGCTGGCTGGTCTGGCCGCTCATCATCCGGGCTCCCATTGGATATCCCATGCCCCATTCAACGGCAGCTTCCCCATCGACCTTTCTCACCTCAGGGTGATTGGCCAATCCGAGATAATTGTTGATGCTCCAAACCAAGACCTCTTTGCCCCGAAACATCATCCGATTGGAGATGTCCCCTTCGAGCTTGGGAAAGGTGAAGTATCCGTGTGTGTCCTTGGCATGCTGGCCAAGCGGTCCGCGGTCATTGCGGATGCGATCGAAAATGTCCAAAACGTTGGGTCTGGTTGAATAAATCGAAGCGGCGAAGGTACTGAACCTGAATGTGAACCCTATGCATTGTGCAACAAGTGTTGGCATATCGCACCCACATGGGTTCTCTCATGAAGGCCGGTTCCGGCTATTTTCGCCGCCATGTCTCTTCGCACCGCTATCATTCTGTCGGCGTTTTTGGGTCTGTCTTGGGTCCAATCCGGATGTGGAGATTACCAGAAAGTCTTGAAAAGCACAGACCCGGAACTCAAATGGACCCGGGCACAGGAGTACTTCGCAGACCAACGGTGCATGCAGTCCCTCCCCCTGCTTCAAGAGCTGATCGGTTTGTTTCGGGGAACGGAACGAATGGAAGATGTGTACTTCATGTACGCAGAAGCCCATCTGTGTGTGCAGGACTGGTACATGGGGCGATATTCCATGAGGAACTTCGCGAAGACCTTTCCCAATTCGGAACGGACCGAAGGCGCTGAATTCCAGGCAGCGCTGTGCAGCTACCGCCTTTCTCCTGGTCCGGAGTTGGACCAAAGCGAAACCCGGGTGGCCATGGACGAGCTCCAACTCTTTCTGGACCGATATCCCACAACCGAGATGCGCGACAGTTGCAACCGGATGATCGCCCGGCTTCGCGGCAAATTGGAGACGAAGGCATGGAACAGCGCCCGGCTTTATTTTACCACTGGGAAATACCAAAGCGCATCCAAGGCACTTCAGCACTTCATGGACGATTGGCCCGGCAGCGAGTACGGGGAAGAAGCCCAATTCCTCGTCCTGAAAAGTCAATTCCTTTACGCCGAGCAGAGTACGCTGAGAAGGCAAGCCGAGCGTTATGCGGATGCCATTGAATCCTACTTTACCTTTGCGGCCCGCTTTCCTGACAGCCCTCTTCTCAAAGAGGCCGAGCAATTCCATCGGAGAAGCCGAACGGGATTGGACAAAGCCAGTCAGGAAGCACAATAGACGATCCCCAATATGAGCGCCAACAAACCCCTTCAGGCTGCCCGGAATACCGTAACCCGGGACACGCACGCCATCGACCAGCAGGTCAATGGTAATCTGTTCGAAGCCATCGTCGTCCTTTCCAAGCGCAGCACGCAGCTCGGACAGGAGATCAAGGAGGAGTTGAATTCCAAACTGGAGGAATTCATTACGGTATCGGACAGTCTCGAGGAAGTTTTCGAAAACCGGGAACAGATTGAGATCTCCAAGCATTACGAGCGCCAACCCAAGGCCCACAGCGTGGCAATGAAGGAACTCGAAGAGGGCAAAGTGTACTTCCGCATGCCTACCGAAGAGGAAATTGCCGCTGAAGCCGCCCGCCAGGAGGAAATCCGCCGCGAGCGCGAGGAGCGCCGCAACCGCCGCTTCCAACGCGACAACTGATTCCCCCATGGGAAGCCTCTCGGGCCGCCGCATCGTCCTGGGCGTCACCGGGAGCATCGCTGCATACAAAGCGGCGCATACTGTTCGTGAACTGGTCAAAGAAGGCGCAGATGTCCGCGTCGTCATGACACCGGGTGCCAGGGAGTTCATCACGCCTTTGACCCTCGGAACGCTCAGCAAGCATCCTGTTCACAGTGAATTGACAGAAGACCGGGATGCCGGCACCTGGACGGACCACGTGGAATTGGGTTTGTGGGGAGACGTTGTCCTGGTCGCCCCCGCCACTGCGCACACGCTGGCGGGCATGGTGGAAGGACGCGGAGACAGTTTGCTGCTGACGGTGCTGCTCAGTGCCAAATGTCCCGTAGTGGTCGCCCCGGCCATGGACCGTGATATGTTCACCCATCCCGCCACGACAGAGAATCTCGCAAAACTCGAGCAAAGGGGCGTCCACATCATCGAGCCCGACAGCGGAGAATTGGCCAGCGGTTTGTCCGGAAAGGGGCGCATGGCAGAACCAGAACGGATTCGCGAGGAATTGACTTCCTGGTTCAAGGAGAGGGCACCTCTGATGGGGTTTCACGCACTCATCACATCGGGTCCCACCCATGAGCCCATCGATGCGGTCAGGTACATTGGAAATCGGTCTACAGGACGGCAAGGAGCTGCCATCGCCCTGGAATTGGCCCAACGCGGCATGACCGTGGATTTCGTCAGCGGCCCGTCCACCATCCCAACGGATCATCCCGGCATCCGTCGAATCAATGTGCAGACGGCTTTGGAAATGGACGCCGCAGCTAAAGAGGCGCTCAAGAATACCCCACCCGACGTGATCATTGGTGCAGCCGCAGTCGCGGACATCCGGCCTTCGGAACACTTCGAGGGAAAAACACCCAAATCGGAACTTCCGGAATCCCTTCGGTTCGTCGCCAATCCCGACATTCTGGCCGGCCTGAACCGTTTGGCACCCAAAGGCTGCTTCAAAATCGGATTTGCCTTGGCCCATGGGGACGGAAAAGAAGCGGCATTGAGAAAACGCGAGGCGAAAGGCTGTGACATGGTCGTTCTCAATTCCATCACCGACAAAGGAGCGGGGTTCGGACACACGACAAACCGGGTTGACTTCGTTCATGGACCGGAAAGGATTGATAGCTTTGAGTTGAAGACCAAAGAAGCCGTGGCAGAAGACCTTGCGGACATCGTGCAGCAAACATTGTCCCCAAGGGAATCCACCCCCGCTTCTCACTCCGAATGACCCCACCCATGCAGAGAAACCGAAGAATGCCCCTAGCACCCCGGATGCGGACCATCGGAATCCTCGTGTTCCTCTTGATTCTCGGTTCGGAATCACGGGCCCAGGAATTGGATTGCCAGGTGAGCGTAATTGCCCCCACCATCAACAATGTGGAAGCTTCGGTCTTCGAGCAACTGGAGACCGCCATTACTGAATTCATGAGCGGTCGCCGGTGGACCACAGACGAGTTCACCCTGGAAGAGCGGATTACCTGCACCATGCAGATCACGATCAACAAGGCCAATTCCCAAACGAACTTCGAGGGCACCATCCAGGTACAGAGCAGCCGTCCCACCTACAACAGCGACTACAATTCACCGGTGCTGATGGTCAACGACAACGACTTTGACTTCTCCTATGCGCCGGGTACCCTGCTTCAATACAGCCAGGACCAATTCCGGGACAACCTCACGAGCGTTCTGGCCTTTTACGCGTATCTCATCCTCGGCATGGACTACGACACCTTCTCATTGGAAGGTGGAACCAACCTCTACACACAGGCGCAGACGGTGGTTACCAATGCACAGGGTCTCTCCTCCCCTCCAGCTGGCTGGAGTGCTTCAGACGGCAAACAGTCTCGGTATGCCCTGATCGACAACATTCTGTCTCAAACCTTCCGCCCCTTGCGACGCTGCTACTACGAGTATCACAGACTGGGACTTGACGCTGCATATGATGACCCATCCGCCGCCCGACAAACCATGTCAGATGCGTTGATTGCCCTTCGCAACGTGCACAGGATTCGCCCGGCGAACTACAACCTGCAGACTTTTTTCCAAGCGAAAAAAGATGAGATCGTCAAAATGTTCAGTCCGGCAGCAGAGGGCGAACGGGCGCGCTTGCTTCCGGTACTCAAACTGATCGATCCGGGCAACATCCCCGTATACGACCAGGGACTGGGCTGATGCTGCGTCGGCTCTCCATTCGCAACTATGCCCTCATCGACGCCATCGATTGGGATTGCCGGGAAGGCTGGACCGTACTGACCGGAGAAACCGGCAGCGGCAAGTCCATCCTGCTGGGGGCCCTTGGCCTGGTCCTGGGAGATCGCGCGGAGGGCATCGATCCCTTTCGACAGGAAAAATGCATCGTCGAAGCTGAATTCAGCCCCAGTCCCGCAGCAAGGAAACTGCTGGGCGATTGGGATGACGGCGGAGACTGCATCATACGACGCAGCATTGCTCCGGGAGGCAGGTCCAGGGCCTACATCAATGACGAACCGGTCAAACTTCACACCCTCAAATCCCTGGCACCTCTGCTCGTCGACCTGCATGGACAGCAAGACGGCCAGCGGCTGCATGCCTCTGAAGGACTCTTGCATGCCATCGACAGTCACTCCCCTGAAGCGGGCACATTGGCCGTCGAATGGCGAAGAACCCACACATTGTGGAGTACAGCGCGAAAAACATGGGAACAATTGGCCACCCGGGATGGAATGCCTGAGGCCGATGCAGACTACCTCCGATTCCAACTTGAGGAACTCCAGGAAATTGACTTCGCCAACCCCCAATTGCGCAATTTGGATGCCCGGCTGGAACAATTGGCCCACGCGCATGACATACGCCACGCCTTGGAGTCGGTGGGACAGGTGCTGAACAGCGAGGGTGCAGATGTACTGACCCAACTTCGACGCATCGAACAGACCTTGGAAAAGGTGATGGACCTGAACACCGATGCTGCACAGCTCTTGGAGCGCATCCGCTCCTGTCGCATCGAACTCGATGATGCCGCCTCGGAAAGCGAGCGCGCCGCCGATGCCGTGGAGCTGGATCCGGCTGCCTTGGCCGACGCCGAAGCTGAACGCAACCGCATCAACCGACTGCTGGACAAGCATCGGGCAGTGGATCTCGATGGCTTGGCACGCCGTGAGGAAACCATGCGCAGCCAATTGGAGGAAGCCCAAGGGCGTTCAGCCAAACTCGAAGAGCTGAAGCAGGAGACAGTCCGTCTTGCAGGAGAACTGAACAGAATAGGGACGCAACTTCAAGTGGCCAGAACCGCGAGCGCAGATGCCCTCGCCACATCCATTCTTTCCCACCTTCAGCACCTCAAACTCCCAGCCGCCCAGCTCGCTTTTACTTGGTCTGTCTCAGAGCATCCAGAACCGTCGGGGCCAGCCAGGGTGACCATGGCATTCAGCGCCAACCCGGGACAATCCATGCAGCCCTTGACCAAAGTAGCCTCAGGAGGAGAACGCAGCCGGGTCATGCTGGCTCTAAAAGCGGCACTGACAGAACACCTCGAAGTTCCCACCTTGATCCTCGACGAAATCGATGCGGGTGTGAGTGGGGATGTAGCCGCGCGCATGGCAGACCTCATCGCCACCATCTCAAAGGGGGCACAGGTGATAACCATCAGCCATCTGCCACAGGTGGCCGGCAAAGCAGACCACCATTTCAAAGTCTACAAGGAAGAAAGGGAGGGTCGCGCCCACACCGGCATGGCCTCGTTGGGGCCAGAAGAAAGGGTCGAGGAACTGGCCGCCATGCTCAGCGGCGAAAAAATCGGCGAAGCAGCCCGTGCACAGGCCCGCTCACTCATGGGCTGATTCAACCGCTTAGAACTTCATATCCACACCGATTGACGGCAGGAAAGGCAGCTGGTCCACACGTTCACCCGTGACCCGGTTGATGTAAAAGATGTTCGCCCGGGAGTAGACATTGGTAATGGACGCATTGGCATCCAACTCAATCTTCTCCCCCACTTTCCAGGTTCGCCTTACGCTGAGGTCCATTCGGTGGTAAACGGGCAGTCGGCCGGCATTCAACTCGGCATACACGATGCCCAAATCAATAGGGTTGGCATTGACATAGTTGTCGTCAATCCCCTCCGAAATGCCCACCGGTTGGTAGTAGCCCTGCGTCTGCGTGAAGGGAAGGCCCGAGCCCAGGTTCCAACGCGCTGAAACCTCAGTCTTGGCCTTGACCCCCACTTTTCGGGAGGCAAGGAGGTTGACATTGTGGCGGCGGTCGAAAACAGGATCATACCACCGGAAACCGTCCCATCGGTCCACATTGCCCAGCGAGTAGACAATCCAGAGATAGTTCAGCTTGTCCTCGTATTTCACCACCAAGTCCACTCCTTCTGCCCTGCCCGTTTCCACAATGAAGTCCTTTCGCTGACTCTCCGGCACAGAAGCAAACTCATAAGTATCGGGAAAAAGCTTGTTCCGGTTCGAGTTGGTGAGCTGGGTGAACCACTTGGTGTAGGCTTCCACATTCACGTTGATGCGCTCTGTCAAATCAAACTCGAATCCACCTACGGCATGGGCCGCTGTCTGCAAGCTGTGGGTCACCTCCTGGATTTCTCCATCGGGACCGATCAGCTCATCCTGCAGATTGGAAGGCCCCGAAAGGAAGCCATAGAATAGGTTGACCACGTCCCGGTCCGAATTGGCCGAAATCAAATTCTGGCTGTATAGACCGCCTGCCGCCTTCAGGCGCAACCGTTCAGAAGCCTTGTATTTGATACCCAAACGCGGCTCAGGACTGAACTTCGCCAACGAACTGTAGTACTGAATGCGCATGGACGGGTTGAAAATCCATGGTCCGCGCTGGTGCTTGTAGTCAAAGTAACCGGCCAGCTCGGTGGTATTCTCGGTCTGCTCTACGGTCACCCCCAAAGCGTTGAAAGTCCGGAAATCCGTTCTGAGACCGACTGCCTGGATTCCGTAGCGTGCCTCGTCATCCCCCAGCACGTACTTGAAGTTCAAGCCGAAATTGAAACCATTGACCTGGCTGTAACGGTCGGCCAGTCCCTCCTCTTCAAGGTCAATTCGATATCGGGAACTGGCAAAATTTCCTTTGATCAGCACCGCGCTGCCGGTGGGCACCACTATGAATTGACCTCCCCCACCCACGTTGGACCAATCGAGATTGCTGAGTGCCTGGTAACTCACATCGTCGTTGAACGAGAACCCAAACAAGCTCAGGCGAGACCCCGCCCCTCCCGAGAACGTCAGCTTCCCATAAAGATCGGTGAAGTTGAAAGGCAAACCATCCTCGTCGATGTAACTGTAGAGAAGCTTGGAACTCTGCTCGAGGTAGCTGCGCTTGCCCGAAAGCAAGAAGGAGGTTCCACCACCGCGTTCATTGCGCTTTCCCAAGGGACCTTCGATGAGGAGTTTGCTTCCAAAGGGACTGGCCCCGATCCGCCCACTCAATCCCGCAAGACTTCCGTCCCGGGTCGAAATGTCCATAATGGAACTGATGCGCCCTCCATATCTCCCGCTGAAACCTCCCGTGTAGATGTCCGCATTGGAAATGATGTCCGTGTCGAAGACGCTGAAAAGTCCAATGCTGTGGAACGCATTATAGATGATCATGCCATCCAACAACACCTTGTTCTGCACCGGGGATCCTCCCCGGATGTACAGCTGTCCTCCCTGGTCTCCCGTCGAAACAAAACCGGGAAGTGTCTGCAACACCTGAACCAGGTCAGGCGTCCCCCCCAGACTCGGTATTCGCTTGATATCCGCGGGCTGAATCGACTCGACAGACATGCGCACAGTGTTGAGTTGTTCGCCCCTTTCCGTTGAGATGATGGCACTTTCCAGCTCAATCAGACCGGCCTGCAGGGTCACGTTCTGGGTCAAGACCCTGTCATCCCGGACCTCCACCTCCGTCCGGAAAGGCTTGTATTCCACGCTGGACACGATGAGCGTGTAGGTGCCCGCCGGCACTTTTGACAAACTGTAGTACCCCTCAATATCAGTGGACACACCGTACGTGGTCCCCTCAAGTACCACAGCCGCAAACAAAACCGGACTGCCATCTTCCTCCGACCGCACAAAACCCTTCACCGTACCCTGAGAAAGAGCACATACTCCCTGAAGGCAACAAACCGCGCATACAAACGCCCTTGTCCACACCAACTTCCGTCGGCGGAAACCACATCCTTGCATGGTTGCAAGTTAGCACTGCCCCCTCCTCAATTGCCTGCCCTCGACATCTTTCGGATCCGGGACTCCAGCGCCTCACTGGTCAGACTGGACCTCAGTCGGTCCACAAGAATGGGAAAAGCAAACGGTGTCGGGGCCTCTGGATGTGTGATGACCCATTTTCCGGCATTCAAACGATCGAGAACAGCGCGCAATCGGTCCAACTCTATCAAGTGATGGGTCATCTCATCAAATGACTGCCGATACAGCAAATTGACCGGGTCGTGGTCCGCCAACACATCAAAAAGAAGCGAACTGGACCCCTGAAGATGCCGATCGGGAACAGGCTGCCCCGGGAATCCTCGGAAAACCAGCCCCGCAATCACGGCGATGTCCCGAAACTGCCGCTTCGCCAGTTCAGCACCATTGACCGTGGCCTCTAGATCGTCCATGAGATGCGCGGTGCTGAACAGGTCACTGTCGAATGCCTCCTCAATCGGTATGGGCTGATCGCTCAGCAATTCAAATCCATAATCGTTGTAGGCCATGGAAAAGGTCATCGGCCGAATCAGGCTCATGCGATATGCCATCAATGCCGCTACGCCTTCATGAACGAGCCTGCCCTCCATGGGATAGACAAAAAGGTGATGGCCTTCACGGGTCTCCATGACCTCCATGAGGACCTCTCCAGAAACCGGCAAATGGCTCCTTTCCACCTGTAGGTCCAACATGGGTGAAATGCGCTCCAATTCAGGAGAATGCGCCCGACCGTGTGCGTAATCATCCAACGTCCTGCGCAAGGTCTGACTGACCATGGAGGTCCAGGGCAGCCTGCCTCCTTGCCAGGTGGGAATTCTGCCCTTGGGCGACTTTGACGGCTTGACAGTGGCTACAAACCCTTTGACGCGGATCAACTCCAGGCAACGACCACCAAACCAAAACACATCCCCCGGAGACATCCCTCCCACGAAATACTCTTCCACGTGCCCCACAAGACCTCCAGCGCGCCATTTCACAGCCATCATGGTATCCCCGACGATGGTACCGATGGACATGCGGTGTCGCCGGGCTGCCCTGCGATCGACGATGCGGAAGACCCCGTCGCTGTCGCGCTGCACCCTTCGAAACTCGTCATATGCCGCAAAAGCCCTTCCGCCCGTGGTCACCATGGCGATCACATCGGCCCATTCCGCCTCATTCATGGAGGAAAAAGCATGGGTGGTAAGCACTCGCTTTTCCAGCTCTTCCTTGCGAAACCCGTCACCCACCGCCAGGGTACACAGGAACTGGATGAGCACATCAAACACGCGTACCATGGGACGACGGGGTTCAATCTCCCCTGCCTCAACAGCCGAGCGCAGCGCTGCCGCCTCGAGCAATTCCAATCCAAACGTGGGAAGGAAGTGGATTCGACTCTCTGCCCCCGGCTGATGACCGCTGCGACCGGCGCGTTGAACAAATCGGGCCACTCCTTTGGGCCCGCCAATCTGCACGATGGCCTGGACCGGTCGAAAATCCACCCCGAGGTCCAGTGAACTGGTGCAGACCACGGCTTTCAGAAGGCCGTCGTGAAGGGCATCCTCCACCCAGAAGCGCAATTCCTTGCTGATGCTGCCATGGTGCAATGCGATGGCACCTGCGAGGTCGGGATGGGCATCGAGGATTTTCTGGTACCAAATCTCACTTTGTGAACGCGTGTTGGTGAAGATCAGCGTGCTCTCGTGGCTTCTCACCACTTCCACCACACGGTCCAGCAGCTGAACACCAAGGTGCCCTGCCCAAGGAAGCTTCTCAAATTGAGCGGGCATGACACTTTGAATTTGAATCCGTTTCTCAATGTCTGCTCGGATGACACGCCCTTTCAACTTCCGATCCTCTCCCAGCAAGGTCTCCATGGCCTCTTCAAGGTTCCCTATGGTCGCCGAGATGCCCCAGATTTTCAATCCCGAGGCCCATGTCTTCAGCACGGACGCCGCAAGCTCCATTTGAACACCCCGCTTGGTGCCGAGCAAATCATGCCATTCGTCCACGACAAGCGCTTGCAAACCACCAAAGCGTTTCTCCCCTCCCTTCTTGGCGAGCAAAACATGGAGACTTTCAGGCGTTGTAATGAGGATTTCGGGCAACCGACGGTCCTGTCTCTGTTTTTCAGATGACGGAGTATCTCCCGTGCGCACTCCACATTCCCATCCATTGTCCGCGAATTCAAGGATCCGCTGCGCCGAACCCTGGATCTCTTTGGCCAATGCACGTATCGGTGTGATCCACAAAACCCGCAATCCACCGGGCTTCCCTCCTCCCATCACCGCAGGTGCCAAGACACTGTATGTCTTCCCACTTCCCGTAGGCGCGTTGACCAAAGCGTCACCACCTCCAGCAAAACACTTCCAAGCATCCAATTGGAATGGAAAGGGAGACCATCCACGGGATTCAAAAAACTGCCCCGCCGCATCCAACACATGTTGACGCGAATCAGAATCAGCATTCATCATTGGAAAAATTGGCGGCTCATCCACAATGCAATAATCCCTGAATGATGCCAGTGTTCCTACCTTAGGGTCCATGAGTGGACATCAAAGCGCTTTTGGAATTTTCTCGTGCGCCTGCTTCTTGTTCTTGTCCTTGGGAACCATGCAGGCTCAAGACCCCAAATACAGTGTCATGCTGGAGGATCTGGTGGATGGCAAATATGAAAGGGTGCTCTTTCGGGCCATCAAGTTCACAGAGCAGGAAAAAACGAAAAAGCATCCAGAGCCATACGCCTACATGGCCCAAGCGTATCTCAAAATCCACCAGAGTGATGACCCAGGGCTTAAAGAGAGCTACCCAAAAGCCTTGAAAGAGAGCCTCAAATACTGCACCAAGTTCATCAAGAAGGACAAAGAATTGGAGTACGTCCCGGATCTGCTGGACTTCATCGAGGACCTCAGGGCCGAAACCATCGCTGCGGCAGATACAGAGATGGACGCTGAGAAGTACACCCGTGCCAAGAGTCTTTATGCTTACATGTCCAAACTGGATCCAACCGATCCATCCGCCTATGTCATGCTGGGCCTGGCCAACTACTATGCGCGTGCTACGCGGGACGCAGAAGAAAACTGGAGTACCGCCTCTCAATTGATGGGAAGCATGACAGGCCGCATTGCCGCATCCGAAGAATCTGAACTGTACCGGGACGAACCCCTCACGGAATCCATGGATGCCCTTCTGAAAACTGGATTGATTCGTGCGGCCGAACAACTCGATGCAGACGGGTTAAGAACCAAAGCCGTAGAACTCCTGGAGGCAGGATTGCCCATTTTCGAAGGAGATCGAAGTTTCATGGTGACTTACGGTCAAATCGTAGGATGAAACCGGGCCGCCAGGATTTCTCTCCGATCGACTTATCCCAACTCCTTTTAGACAACGAGGGCAGCCACCCCTTGCATGTGCTTCTTCTCGAGGACAACGAACTCGACGCCTTCATCTTCAAGAAAGCAGCCACACAATGTTCACGTCCACTCGTCGTGACCACTGTTGAGACATTGGCACAATTCAAGGCTACCCTTCATGAGGAAGTTCCCCACCTAATCTGTGCGGACCACATCCTTCCGGATGGGGTGGCATTGGAGGCCATATCCTATGTCAAAAAGCAATGTCCAGAAGTACCCTTCATCGTCATTACCGGTGCAGGT